>CAWUOE010000038.1:0-14519 GCA_963923355.1 uncultured Gemmataceae bacterium
GCTTTGGGCGGTGCAGCCTTGGCTGGAGCGGTCCCCCCTTCGCTGATCACGATGTAGGCCTGACCGATTTTCACCTGGTCGCCCACCTTGACCAGCACCTTGCTCACTGTGCCCGCAGCCGGGCTGGGCACTTCCAAGGCGGCCTTGTCCGCCTGGACTTCCATCAAGGCTTGGTCCTTTTGGACCACGTCGCCCTCCGCGACTTTGAGGGAGTTAACCTCGACGATCTCCACGTTTTCTTTCAGGGGCGGCAGCTTGTACTCGGTCGCCATCGAACTCTCCGTTCTGCTGATTTTCCATCCATTAATAGCAAGCGCCGCCCTTGATCGGGCGGCGCGGCGGGCCTGCATGTCGGACTCAGGCGGTGAGGGGGTTCACCTTCGCCGGGTCGATACCCAACTGTTTGTAGGCCTCGGCCACTTTGGCCATCGGGTACTGTCCCTTCTTCGCCAGTTGATACAGGGTTGCCGCCGTGATGTGCTGGGCATCCACCTCAAAGTGCCGACGAAGGGCGGGACGGGTCTCGCTGCGCCCGAAACCATCCGTCCCCAAGGGGAAGAGTCCGCCGGGAACCCACCGGGCCACCATCTCCGGCACAGACCGCATGTAATCGCTTGCGGCCACGAAAACACCCTCTTCCTTCTCGAGGACTGTCTCCAGATAACTCTTCTTGGGGGTTTTGTCCGGATTGAGGAAATTGTGGCGCTCGATCTCCAGACAATCTCGCCGCAATTCCTTGTAGCTGGTAGCGCTCCAAACGTCGGCACTCACTCCCAATTCCCCAAGCAATTCTTGCGCCTTCAGGGCGAACTGCAGGATCGAGCCAGACCCGAAGATGTGGGCCTTGGGGCCTTTCGCCACGGTGGATTTCCGCAAACGGTATAGTCCCTTCAGGATTCCGTCACGCGATCCTTCCGGCATCGCCGCCTGGACATAATTGTCGTTGTACAGCGTGATGTAATAGAAGATGTCCTCGCCGTTCTTGTACATTCGGCGGATGCCCTCCTGCAGGATGCAGGAGAGCTCGAATGCATAAGCCGGGTCGTAGGCCATCAGATTGGGCACGACTGAGGCCTGCACATGGGTGTGCCCGTCCTCGTGCTGCAATCCCTCGCCATTGAGCGTGGTGCGTCCTGCGGTGGCTCCCAGCAGGAATCCCCTGCAGCGCAGGTCGGCGGCAGCCCAGATCAGGTCACCCACCCGCTGGAACCCGAACATGGAGTAGTAGATGTAAAACGGAATCATCGGCACGCCATGATTGGCGTGGGAAGTTCCGGCAGCGATGAAGGATGACATCGCCCCCGATTCGTTGATCCCCTCCTCGAGCAGTTGGCCGTCGGTGGACTCGCGATAAACCACGGCCATCTTCGCGTCGACCGGATCATATTTCTGGCCGTTGGCGTTGTAGATCTTGTAGGTGGTGAAAAACGGATCCATCCCGAAGGTTCGGGCCTCATCGGGCACAATCGGCACCACATTGCGGCCGATTTCCTTGTCCTTCAGGAGCTGCCCCAGCATGTCAACGAACACGCCTGTCGTGCTGGGGGCCTTGTCACCGGAGCCTTTGGCGTACCGAAGGATCAGATCGTTCGACGGAGCTTCCAGCGGGCCGCCCTTCGGATTGCGCTGTGGCAGATACCCACCCATGGCCTTGCGCCGACCATGCAGGTAAGTGTGCTCCGGGCTACCGGGTGAAACGGTCACGAATTCAGCTTTTTCGGCCTTTTCAGCGGGCATCGGCACGCCGAATTTTTCCCGCATTTCCAGCAGGGTTTTGGCTTTTAGTTTTTTCTGCTGGTGGGTGATGTTGAGACCTTCACCGGCATCGCCCATGCCGTAACCTTTGACGGTGTGGGCCAAGACCACAGTGGGGCGGCCTTTGTGAGTCACGGCCTCGTGGTAGGCCGCATGAACCTTCAAGGGATCGTGGCCACCCCGACGAAGACCTTTGATCTGATCGTCGCTCAGGTGCTCCACCAGCTTCAACAGCTCTGGATACTTGCCGAAGAAATGCTCGCGCATGTAAGCGCCGCTTTCCACCACATACTTTTGCAATTCGCCATCCACCACCTCGGTCATGCGCTTGCGGAGCAAACCGCTATGATCCCTGGCCAGCAAAGAATCCCATTCGCTGGCCCAAACCACCTTCACCACATTCCATCCGGCGCCACGGAAAAAGGCTTCCAGTTCCTGCATCACTTTGCCGTTGCCACGCACAGGTCCATCCAGACGCTGCAGGTTGCAGTTGATCACGAAAGTAAGATTATCCAGACGCTCCCGCGCCCCGAGGGTCAGTGCGCCCAGCGTTTCCGGCTCATCGCACTCGCCGTCACCCAGGAAACACCACACCCGGGAATTGCTGCGAGGCTTCAGTCCCCGATTTTCCAGATACCGCAAAAAGCGGGCTTGGTAGATGCCCATGATGGGCCCAAGCCCCATGCTCACGGTCGGAAATTGCCAGAAATCGGGCATCAGCCAAGGGTGAGGGTAGCTGGAGAGCCCGCCTCCCGGTTGAAGTTCCCGGCGAAAATTCAACAGCTTCTGCTCGCTGAGTCGTCCTTCGAGGAAGGCACGTGAATACATCCCAGGGGATGCATGACCCTGGAAATAAACAAAGTCCGGACCATCTGGATGATCCGGACCCTTGAAGAAGTGGTTGAATCCAACCTCGTACAAAGTCGCCGAACTGGCGAAGGTGGAAATATGTCCGCCTACGGTACCATCGGCCTCGTTGGCCTTCACCACCATGGCCATGGCATTCCAGCGCACCATGCTGGTGATGCGTTCCTCGACAGCCATGTCACCCGGGTAAGCAGGCTGCTGATCCAGGGGAATGGTGTTCAGGTAGGGCGTGTTGCAGGAAGCGTGACCAGGAGCCCCTGAAAGAAATGCCTCTTCGGCAGCCTGATCCAATAAAAACCGGACCCGTTCCCCACCCGATCGGGTCACTACCGACCGTACGGACTCCCGCCATTCCCGCGTCTCAACCGGATCGGCGTCCACCGGATTGGATCCGGATGCCACAAGTCCATTGCTTGCTGTAGTTTGCGTATTCGCTTGGGGTTGCTCAGGCGTGGATGAAACAATGCTGGCTTGGGGCCGATCCAATACGCCTTCGCTCACCATGGCGAACTCCCGGACTTTCTAAAAGACAATAATAAAACATGTGCTTACCGGACTGCTTGTATTCTAGTTTTACTGTGCAAGCAAGATAAGGTGAGCTTAGTGGTTAGGGAGGGCCAAATCCCTCCAGCCCTGGACCCGGATTTGGGCTGGGTGAACCCAGGCCAAGCCCCTTTGGAGAATGAAAAAACAGGTGGGATTCGACAAAACCCGTTCGGAACTTAGCGTCAAACAGGAACTTGCCTTGTTGGTTGGGGTCAGCCTCCCTGACCAACCTTGGAATGAAGCGGATCCTTTGGGTGAGCTTCGCGGACTGGCGGAAACCGCCGGTGCCACCGTGGTGGGTGAACTCACCCAAAAGCGCCAACAAGTCCAGTTGGGAACTTATCTAGGATCTGGCAAGCTGCGGGAATTAACCAGTTTGGCTGAGGCCAAGGAAGCGGATGTAATTATCTTCGACAACGAACTGACACCCAGCCAAGGCAAGGCTCTGGAACAGGCAACCAAGTGCAAAGTCTTGGATCGCAGTGAGCTAATACTTGATATCTTCGCCACGCGCGCCAGGACTGCAGAGTCCCGGTTGCAGGTGGAGTTGGCTCAGCTGGAATACTCCCTCCCCCGACTAAAACGGATGTGGACCCACCTGAGCCGCGTGAAAGCCGGTATCGGCATGCGAGGTCCGGGTGAAACCCAACTGGAAGAAGACCGCAGGTTGGTAAATCACCGGATTCGGGACCTGAAGGAAAAATTGCGCGTGGTTCAAGGAAGGAAGGCGCGCGAGGTCGCCTCCAGATCCACTGAACCAACGGTTTCGCTGGTGGGTTACACGAACGCGGGCAAAAGCACGCTGATGAACACCCTGACCAATGCGGGTGTGCTCTCAGAGGACAAATTGTTCAGCACCCTGGATACACGGACCCGCCAGTGGAAGCTCGACGATGGCCGCCTGGTTCTACTCAGTGACACGGTGGGTTTCATCCGGAATCTGCCGCACCATTTGGTTGCCTCCTTCAAGGCCACCCTGGAAGAGGCCCGCCAGGCCCGCCTGCTGCTGCATGTGGTGGACGCCAGCAATCCACTCGCCGAAGAGCAGATCAAGGCGGTGGAGGACGTTTTGTCGGAACTGGACTGCCGTGACAAGCCAACCCTTCTGGTTTTCAACAAGGTGGATCGCTTACCGGATATTTCCTTTCTGCATTCCCTGCAAGCCAAGCATCCCCGCTCTGTCGCGGTCAGCGCGCGCTCAGGCTTGGGTCTTGCCGAATTGAATCGCCTGGTCGCCCAATGCCTGGATCAGGACCTTTTCCACGTGCACCTGGAGGCTGCGGAATCCAACGGAAAGCTACTGGCCTGGCTGAAATCCCATGCCCGCGAGGTGTCTGCGGAATACAGCGATAACAAGGTGCTGATCACTTGCCAGGTAGATCAGGAAGTTCTGGCCCAGGCATTGCGCCTCGGCGCGACACGCCTTCATGGTGAGGATGGAATCATCCATTTGGAACCGACAAGCCCAGCGCAAAACCATGAGGATTCCTGATCTGCCTGGTCAGGCCCCTAACCCGGGTTCTTCCGCCTCTCCCAGGAGGGCCACCGCCTCGCGGGCATGATGGGCCAAAACCGGGTCCTCACTATCGGTCAACGCGTCCAATTCGGGCCACAACAGACCGAGATTTTCCGAAGCGATCGCGTGAATGGTCACCAGCTTCTGCCCCATGTCCTCGCTTTCAAGCCCGCGCCGGAACATCTGCAGGCTTTGGATCTCACCAAGGCGGGCCAAGGCGGCTCGCGCCGCGTATTTGACATCCGGATTGGAGTCGGACCGGGCTATATGCAATGCCGCACGCACCTTGTCATGGGCGGTCGGCTCCCGCCAGCCCAACGCTGATGCCGCGACCTGTCGCACTTTGGAATCGTGATCACGCAGAGCCCCGAGAATGATTTCCTCCCCGTCTGCGCAACCAAGTTTGCCTAGGCATTCCAATACTGCCAGATAAGGAAAGTCAGTGTTGTTTGCGGCTTTTCCCGATTGGCGCGACCAGGGTCGCCATTTGGTCCTTGCTTCCTGATCCACCCTGGATCGGGTCCATGAACACAACCAGCCTGAAATCAGATGGGGCGCTTTGGCATGGGCAAGCAGGCGGACAGCTTGGTCCAGATGATGGATGCGCCGTTTCTCCATCAGGCTGACCAATCGGTCCGACACATCGGCCTTCAACTCCGTCAGTGCGGCCAGCACTTCAGCTTCTTCTTCGGCTGACCCAAGGCCCAGGCTGCGCGCCAGTGGCAGGCTCACTTTGTAGAGGTGCTTGCGGATATCCGGCTCCAAGGCCACCAGCCTGGAGGCCTGAAGGGCCCACCCTTCCAAGTCGGAAACACCCGGTTCGAGCAAGCCCCCCTCCCCAGTGTTCCACGGCTCTCCGGATGTTTTACCACCCTCTTCGTAGGCACCCAAACGCCTGATAATCCGTATCACCTCAACCAACAAAAGGGCCACCCTGGGATCATCGCGGGCAGGTTTGGAGTCCCACAAAAATTCGATCAAATCTCCCACCCTGGCCTCCGCCAACCGGGATGGTTCCACGCCGCGTCGCAATCCTTCCAAGGCTCGGCGCAACACCCGGACTGCCATCCGACCCATCTCCGAGTCAGGTTGGCGCAGATAACCGGATATCCCCAAGAAACTGATTGTTTCCACCGCAAGGTAATGAGACAGGGGCAAATCAGCCGGCGCGGCATCGGCACATCGCATCAGGGTTGGCAAACCGGAAACATGATTCAGGGCCCTCAGCCCACAAGCCAGATCCATCGAGTACCACAATTGCTCCAGGGAGTCGTTCGACAACTTTCGCCCAACCTGGCGTTCGAGAATGCGACCGGCTTCCGGAGTTCCCAATTCGGTCAATGCGCGGACCTGCATGACAAACTGCGTGCCGGGACGCAGACTGGACTCAATGGCCCGGGTTTCCCCCTGCTCCATCAGTAACCTGTATCGGGCTTTGAGTTTTTCCAGAGCGCGTTCGTTGAGAGGTTCGCCCTGAAACAGTTCAAAATGCTGACGGCTAACAGGGCTGATATCCTCGCGCTTTTGCCTGCCCACCCGGCGCAGCATACCAGCCAAGGCGGCGGCAAGCGCCCCAAGCAGGGCTAGTACCAGCAACGTGGCTAGGACAAAGGCGTGGAGCATGGCCCCCATTTCCCAAAAAGCCAAGCGTACCTACTGTTCAGACGCGGGTCTGACCGGTTCCTCTCACGACATATTTATAGCTTGCCAGTTCCTCCAGCCCGCAGGGGCCCCTGGCATGAAATCGGCCTGTGCTGATACCAATTTCAGCTCCCAAACCCAATTCTCCCCCATCATGCAGACGTGTGCTGGCATTGACCATGACTGCTGCGGAATCAACCCGCCTCAGGAACTCCTCCGCCCTGTAAGGACTCGCGGTCACGATCGCCTCGGTATGACCCGAACTATGACGCTGAATATGGGCAACAGCCTCATCCAATCCTTCCACCAGCCTCACCGCTAAAATCAGGTCCAGAAATTCCGTGTCCCAATCCGACGAATTGGCGGGGACCACCGGCACACCGGCTACCCGCGCCAACTCAGCCGTTTCCACGCACCCTCGGATCTCCACTTTTTTCCGTTGAAGTGCCCGGAGAATTCTTTCCAAGTGAAGGCTTGCCCACTCCCTGTTAATCAACAGTGTTTCAAGGGCATTGCAGACCCCAGGACGGCTGCATTTGCTATCCAGCACCAAATTTTCAGCCATGGCCGGGTCGGCGCCGGCATCCAGATACATGTGGCAGTTGCCCGTGTAATGTTTCAAAACCGGCATTCGGGCTTCGCTTGCAACGCGGCGCACCAAATCTTCCCCACCCCTGGGGACCACCACGTCAATGCGCTCACCTTCGGCAAGCAAAAGACCTACTATAGCCCTGTCCGTGACAGGCACTTGCTGCACCGCGTCCTCGGGCAATCCCACTTTGGCCAGTTCCGATCGGCAAAGTTCCACCAGGGCTTTGTTACTGGCATGGGCCTCCTTGCCGCCCCGCAGAATGATTGCATTGCCGCTTTTGACACACAGCCCAGCGGCATCCACGGTCACATTCGGACGCGATTCATAGATGAACAAAACCACCCCGAGGGGAACTCCCACCTTCTGAACTTTGATTCCGCTGGGAAGACTACGTTCCTCACGAATTTTCCCCACCGGGTCTGGCAACTTTGCCAGTTGCTCCAGTCCCAGTGCCATGGCCTCGATTCGGGCAGGGGTGAGCGTCAGCCGATCCTGCATGGAGGCGGACAAATGCCCGGCTTCACTCAAATCGATTGCGTTGGCAGCCAAAATGACTGACTGGCTGCTCCGGAGTGATTTGGCCAGATTCATCAACCAGGTGTTTTTCAAGTCGGTGGAGGCTTGGGCCAAGGTCACGGCAGCCGACCGTGCCTGAAGGCACAGGTTGTCCACCATGCCCCGGTG
The DNA here is from genome assembly GCA_963923355.1 of uncultured Gemmataceae bacterium. Taxonomy (GTDB): domain Bacteria; phylum Planctomycetota; class Planctomycetia; order Gemmatales; family Gemmataceae; genus UBA6894. Next base: position 7,602 of record CAWUOE010000038.1, read on the forward strand.
TTCCGTGGAAACCGGGCTCTCGAAGGCTGCGGATTTCATGGAAATTCACGATTGGGTACAGTTGGGAACCCAACCCTATGGTGGTGCAAACCGGATCGCTTGGAAAGGGCAGTGGTTCCGGCTACTGGCCTGGCAGACTTCCACCCAGCGGCTTGGGAGGGGCTTCGGCGGCAATCAATTCAAACGACATGCGGCCGGGAGGATCCTGCGCCAGGCTGAATTCCTTGGGCAATTGGATCTGGACCGGCTCAAAATTCGGCCCGGGCAGGAATTTTCCAGTCGTCAGGTCAATGAATGCTGAAACTTTGGGGGGTGTCGGGGAATCCGGCCCCTGGATACGAATCTGAAGCTTGCCAGCCCGATCATCCAGGAATCGCGGCCTCAATCCAAAACCCGGCGGGCACAGGAATTGAACCGGGACGTCCGTAAGGGTGTAGGTTTTCGGCGCCCTGGGATCCACCCGTACCACCACACTTTCGGGCTCGCAAGTGATGGGGCGGTTTTCCCAAACCTTGGGCAGATTGACCCGCAGGGGCCGACCCGGAGTCAAATCCAATGCCTCGGCCCCCTGGGCTCCCAAAGCGAGCGGCAATTCCACCAAACGGTCCAAGGCCACCCGTGCCCCTTTCACTTTCACCACTTCCGGGGTGATTTTCAAACGCGCTTCGTCAGCGCCCATCCCCTCCACCCGGACCTTGACAGTTTTTTCTCCCAGCCGGGTGAGCATAACGGGAACGCGGTTCCGGCCCTCCACAGGGAGAACTGTGATGCCGGTTGGCACCAGGATGTCAGCGGCATCCACCCGGATGGAATCCTCCACCACGGCCCTTTCGCGCTGATCTTCCGGCACGGTATACTCGATGCGGACGCCCATCTCCCCTTGGCTGAGCCGCCATCTCAATTCCCGGATGGAATTGGGGCTTCCAACAAAAGTGGCGCGGATCTGGGACTGCTCCGGTGAATCCAGTTGGTAATTCTCGGCCTGCCCGGATGCCAGTCGCAATTCAACCGGAATAGGCTGGTTGTCCAAAGTTTCCCGCTCTCGGCTGCGCGCATACACCCAAACCAGCACTCCCAGCGCCAACGCCACCAGAACCGAGTACAGTCGGTCAAGCATGGGGGCCCTCCCCCGTCCCGGTGCGGGCATGGGCGGTCAGATTTGGAAACTGTATAGTCGCACGGCTGCCGCCGGGTTCCCTTCCCCGCTCCGCGGGCCGGTTGGACAGTATCTCGGCCAATCGTCTGGAAAGTGCCTCGCGCGGCACCGGTTCCAGGGTTCCTCCACTCACCAGCGAAATCCGCCCGGTTTCCTCGCTGACCACCAGCACAAGGGCATCGGTCTCCTCGGATACGCTCAAAGCGGCGCGATGTCTCATGCCCAGCCGCTGGTCCGCATCGTCAGGTAGTTGGCCCAAAGGCAACTGGCACCCTGCTGCGGCAATACGCCCCTGGCGCAGAATGACCGCCCCGTCATGCAGGGGGCTGTTCTTGAAAAACAAGCTGGCCAGGAGCCGGTCTGAAATTTCAGCATCGATGCGGGTGCCGGATTCCACCATGGCCTCCAGGCTCACCTCACGCTCCAGCACGATCAAGGCGCCCGTACGATCCCGCGAAAGCAGCTCTGCCACCTTGGCCAATGGATCTGCCAGTGGCGCATCCTGGGAACGGACAAAAGCGCGTAAAAGCGGATAACGGCCGAGCACAAACAAACCACGGCGCAGCTCAGGCTGAAACAGGATAACCATCGCCAAAAGGCCGGTGGTCATCAGGTAATCCAGCACACGGGCCAGAATCGTCAGATCAAAAACTGAAACCAGGATTTGCGCTGCGAGGTAAATGCCGGCCAACAGCATCCCCAATCCACGGACCAGGCCGGCCCCCCGGGTGCGCCCCAGCAGCCGGATCACCCAATAAAAAGCAATCGACAGCAGCGAGATCTCGACGAGATCCCGCCATGAAACGGAAGTCACCAGGTTGACAAACCGTTCCCACATTTCAGATTGTTTCCCCCTCTACCTTATTCGTTTGAAACTAACCGCGGTTCACTCAGACCTAACTGTCCAATGCCCGCCAAACCTTGATCAAATCCACCACCGGAGCCACATCATGGACCCGCACAATCTGGGCTGACCGGCGGGCCAACGCGACCGAAAGGGTCGCCAAAGTCCCCGCCAATCGATCCCCCACTTCTCTCCCCAACATGGCTTTCAGATAAGACTTGCGAGAGACCCCCAGCAGTATGGGCCGCCCCAGGCGTTCCAGCGCATGAAGCCCTCCCGGGCCCAGCAGGGTGAGGTTGTGATCGTAAGTCTTGCCAAAACCGATGCCCGGGTCGAGAGCGATTGCCTCCATCGCCACCCCCGCCAAGCGGGCCTGGGATAACCGGCTCGCAAGGTGGTCCGCAACCTCGGTACGAACATCGTGGTAGCGCGGATTATCCTGCATGGTGCCCGGCTCACCCTGGATATGCATCAAAACCAGGCCTGCTCCAGCCCTGGCAACCACCTCCGCCATGTCTGGATCGCCCAAACCAGTCACATCATTGACGATATGGGCACCTGCCTCCAACGCTCGGCGAGCCACTGCCGCCTTGCGGGTATCCACGGAAAGAATCAGGCCCTTTTCCCCGGAAAGGGACTCCACCACCGGCACCACCCGGCGCGACTCCTCGTCCGCATCCACCGTTTTGGCGCCCGGGCGGGTCGATTCCCCCCCGATGTCAATGATGTCCGCGCCCTGGTCGCGTTGACGCAGGGCGGCAGCTTTGGCTTCTGAAACCGTTTGGCAACCACCCCCATCCGAAAAGCTGTCGGGGGTGACATTCAGGATGGACATGACAACGGGGGCCCCATCGGCCCCCAGTCTGAATCCCTTGAATGACCAGTCCCAGGCAGGCCAATCCCTGCCCTGGGCCGGTGGGCTTGGAATCACCAAGGACGCTCCATCATCTGGACAATCTGCTGGGCAACCCGCTCGAAATTGACCTGCCGGGAGGAAGTGATCGATTGGCCAAGTTCCGGTATGAAACTGCCGGTGCTGGTGATCCGCACCGGCACCACATTCGGCGGACCCACCGGCGGCAGGTTGAAGGCAGCGGTGGGGGTATCCAACTCTCGCCGACGGGGCTGGGATAGGATTTCCCCCGTGCGGAGGTCCTTCCAAACGATGTCAACCGAAAGGTAAGTTTCCGCCTCGCGCACCTCGTTGAGTTGGTTGCGGTTGGTGATGCCCTTGGTGAAAGCGGTGATCACGCCGGTCAGTTCGGTGTCGGCTTCCTGGTTTTCAGGGACAACCTTGTAGGGAGTGCGGCCCTCAATCGACCGGATCACCACGGTGGTCAGCTCATTCTCGATTCCAGAGTTACCCTGAAAAACTTGGGTCTTATTCTTGAAAACCGGGACTCGCACCGTTCGGATACCCGCATCGTAGATCGGGCGCGTGGAATACTTGCCCAGAGTGATGTGACCGTCCCAGCTTTGGCATCCGGCACCAATCGCCAGAATTACCAGCAAACCGGCAAGGGCGCCCATTCCCAAATGGCGGATCATTGGACTACCCCCGGGAACGAAAAGCCTGAATCCCAATGGCGCATCATGGCAGGTAGTTCCCTCCACCACTGCCACCTGGCGAGGCGCTGGGTGGGAGCATCCCGGCGGGTAGCTGCCTGGGTGGCGGAGCCGTTTCGTTCGCGGGGCCGGCCACGTCGGCGTCCTTGCGCTGCCAGGGCCATTTGACCTCGGGCAGGGTTTTCATTGGCTGCCTTGCCGGTTCCGCAGGGGCGCCTTCGGGATGTTTCTCACGCAGCGAGGCCATCCGAATCTTCGATTCCTCGGCGTAGGGCGTGCCCGGAAAGCGCCGACGAACCAGTTCGTAGTAGAAGTATGCGCTGGAGGGGTGTTTGGTTCGCTCGTAAAACTCTGCGACTTTGAAGTCCTTTTCCGCCTGCTGCATGGTGATACCCACCAGTTGACGGGTGAGAAAGTCCTTCTTCTCAGCCAGCTCGGGATAGTTGGAAAACGCCGAATGCACCAGCATGCGGGCCTCCGCCACCTTGCGGCCATCGTAATCCGCTCCCCCGGTGCTGAGATGTTTGCTGATGATGGCCAATTCCACCGACTGGGCCGCCAGCTCGCTGTTAGGGTGCCGCTCGTGGATCTGTGAGAAATAGTAATCGGCCTCGGCGAAGTCCTTGCGGAAGAACTTGACGCAGCCGCACAGGAACAGGGCCTTGTCGGCCAAGGGCCCGTTGATGTCGTGAAATCGTACTTGTTCCAGCTTCTCGATGGCCCTGCCCTCGCGGTCGAGGAACGGTTTGGATCGCTCCAGCGAAAGGAAAGCCGGTTCAACGAACCATCGTTTGCCGTCCGTCTTTTCCCGCTCCTGTGTCATCTGCTTGCGGGTGTCATCCAGCCAATAATTCGCGATGTCGTACATGTGCTGGAGCGCCTGCTCCTTGTACTGGGTCCGGTCGAATTTGTTCAGCAAATCCACGTATGTGTCGGCAGCCTTGGGGTAGTACCCCTGGAGCCTCAGGCATTCCGCCTCGTAATAACGTGCCTCTTCCAACACGGGCAGCGGGTTTTTCTGGTTGCGGTAGAGCCGGTGGAAGATGGATTCGGCAGTCTTGTAGTCGCCGCGGCGGAAAAGTTCCCGGGCACCCGCTAGTCGCCCCTCGGGGCTTTTTGGATCCAAAGGGGGTGATTCAGTCACGCCGTCAGGTCCCAATTGCCCCGAATCAACCGGAGGCATGGGCGCGTTTGGAAAACCGACAAGCGGCAGATCGTCCCACTTTTGGGCCATCTGGTCCCACTTGGCGCTCATCGTCGAGCATCCGGCAGCCCAAGGCAGGGCCACCGCGGCCAGCAAGAGCCAGGGGCGGCTTGAAGTCGACCTATTCGAACGGGCATGGGCCACGTTCATTCCTCCTGCCAGCCCATTAACCGGGGTCGGCGTCCGCGGATCCAGCTCAGGTATTCGCCCAGCCACCGCCTCACCTCCCGCCTCGCGGACATTGCCGCATCCGCCAATTCGGCCTGTCCGTCACGGCCGGTTTCCCGCACCGCCACCAGATCCCGCGTCAGTTTCCAGCAGCGTTCGGGCAACTCCCGCCAACCGCGCTGGTCCTTCCTGCACTCCCTGCAGATCAAGCCGCCGGATCCGAATGCGAACGCCGCCGGCCCTTTCTCAGCCTTTTTTCCACAACCGACACATCCAGCCATTTCCGGGCGATACCCAAGCTCGATCAGCAACGCCAGTTCGAAAACCACCACCCTGTCTCTGGGATCCCATGAACCAGAATCAAGGTCACGCAAACAGGTGATTGCCGCTTCAAAAAGGCCTGGATGCGGATCGTTTTCCTCCGTCCAATCCCCCAGTAACTCGGCAACCAAGTAAGCCCCGTTCAGTGCCTCTAAATCCTTGGCAAGCCCCGGGTACCGCCCCAACTGCGTAGATTCCGTCAACAAATGAAGTCCGCCTGATGTCTTGCGGAGCAGGACCATACGGTCGTGCTTCAGCAAGTCAAGTGAACTTTCAAAAGGGGATCGCAGCCTCCTCCCACCTTTTGCCAAAGCCCGCAATTTTCCATGCTCACGGGTGTACAGGGTTACAATCCGGCTGGTTTCACTCCAGTCAGAAACCCTAACCACCAGTCCCTCAACCGTTTCCAGCGGCAATCGTCATCCCCGATCGGCGTCATCTCGGCGCGGGATTCTTATTCCCCAACCAGAAAAACTGGTAGCCGGCTGGTGGAACCATCCCGAAGGCGAATTTCCAACTGCCCCACTTTTTCCCCAAGCGCCACCGATGCCTCCAGCCGAATGGTGGCTGCGGGTGATTGTTGGTTTCCATTGGCATGGCGGACAGTCATTCCACCCGACTCCGCCCCTGTGACCGCCAGGATTTCGGCCGGCAGGCCGTCCCCCCGTTCCACCCGAACCAATCTGGAAACCGTTGTCCCGGCCAGGCCGCGTAATTCCAGCCTTTCGGGTGTGATACGGATTGTTTCCTTGGCCCGCACTGTGACTGTGACCGGCACTTCCAAAACGGGATAATCTGGATCATTCGTACCCAGGCGAACCACACCCTCCGACCTGCCGGTTTGATCTCCTCGCACAGTCACCCGCATAACTTGTTCACCCGGTTCTCCCTTGGCGTGCCTCACCTGCAAACCTTGGACCGTGCTGGTGAAGCCTGTTACCTTCAAAGGCTTTTCCCGTAAATCCTTGACCTTCACCGTGGTTTCAGCCTCTCCGCCTGCCCCCAGGGACAGGGCCATGATGGCGGGTTCCACCTCCAGTTCGCGGCGCACCACCGTTGAAAGTCGAGTTTCCACTTCCCCGGTTTCCCCGGGTTTGGAAAGATCCGCGGCATATGTCAAACGAGCCCGCCAGGCATGGGGACCGGTCGGCAAACTGAGGGTGCGCAAACGCAGGTCCACCGCCGCGGAGTGCCCCGGTTCCAAACGAGCCGGCAAGGAACCTGCCACAAGACAGCCGCAACTGGTTTCCAGTTTCACCGGCTTGGCAGGGGTATTCCCCGCGTTCCGAATGATCAGACGGACCATGGGGTTTTGCCCCACCCGCAATTCGCCCAAGGCCAACTCGTCCGGGTCAAAAATCACCTGACCAGGTCCTAATAAGCAGCCGGCCAACATTCCCCACCATAAGCCCATGGATACGGCCTCCCCCGCCCACGCAATGGTCCACCCGGGGGCAGTTACGTTTTGCTGGCTGGCAGATCAAGGCCGGATCCTGAGTGTCAGTTACCCCTCCCCCGCCATCGGCAGGGCAAAGCCCCCTAATATGTGCAGTAAGGGCCGTTTCAGGCCTTTATTTCACCAAGCAGCAAAAACCCAGAGACCTTATCCGGGGACCGAACCATGGAAGCACGCATCGTCAAATCCGACGCCGAATGGCA
>CAWUOE010000039.1:0-14461 GCA_963923355.1 uncultured Gemmataceae bacterium
TCGGGGACGTGGAATTTGGCCTTGGGATCGACGCCGAAGATCGCTTTGGCTTTCTCAATGGCATCCCAGCCGAGGGGTTCGCCGTGGGCGGAATGATGCCCCATTTTTCCGGGCACTCCCCAGGCAATGTGGCTGTCGGCCACGACGAGGGTGGGACGCCCCTTGGTGGAACGGGCCTGAAGCAACACCTCGCGCAGGCGGTGCAGGTCGTTCACATCGGCGACGCGGAGGACGTTCCACCCGTAGGCGAGAAAACGCGCCCCGACATCCTCGTTGAAAGCCAGATCGGTGCTGCCCTCGATGGTGATCCGGTTGCTGTCGTAAATCCAAACCAGGTTGTCGAGTTGCAGGTGCCCGGCAAGGCTGGCCGCCTCGCTGGCAATGCCTTCCATCATGCACCCGTCACCCATGAGCGACCAGACCCGGAAATCAAACAGATCATGGCCGGGCTTGTTGTACCTGGCGGCCAGCCATTTGGAGGCCATCGCCATGCCGACGCTGGTTGCGGCACCGTTGCCCAGGGGGCCCGTGGTGGTCTCCACACCGGTGCAAAAGTGATACTCGGGGTGCCCGGCGCAGACGCTGTGCAGTTGCCGGAAACGCTTGATGTCTTCCAGCGACACCGCCGGTTCGGAGGTCGGCTTGCCGTTGGCATCGAGCTTTTTGATGCCCGTCAGATGAATGATGCTGTACAGCAGCATGGACGCGTGGCCGGCCGACAGCACAAACCTATCACGGTTCATCCACCCGGCATCGGCGGGATCGTAATCGAGGAAGTGCTGGAAAAGGGTGTAAACGACCGGCGCCAAGGACACCGGGGTGCCCGGGTGCCCGGAATTGGCGGTCTGCACAGCGTCCATGGCCAAGGTGCGCATGGCGGTGATGGCTTGGAAGGCGGGATCTTTGGTAGCTTCCGGGGAAAGGCAGACATTGCTCATAGAAAAACCAGCTCCACTTCCTGAATTTCGGCCATTCTCTGGCCGTTGACGGCTTGGGCCCGCATTGGCTACCGCATTTGGCGGCAGCCCGGGCCGTTTGATTTCCCAACCAATTACCTTGTCTAGGTTTACAGATTTACCACCCCGCAGGCAATTCCGGCGGGATTGGTAGTGGATTCGGCGTGGAACCCGGTTATCTTGTTACAAAGCCCTCGGGCAATTGGATTTAAACACTGCACAGAGGATTCGGCCATGACTGACCGCCGGGGATTTTTGACCGCCGCGATGGGTACCGCAGGCGCGGCATTGCTGCCTGCCATCAGCCGGGCCGAGGAGCCCTTCACGCTGGAGAAATTGCCCTACGCCTTTGACGCCCTGGAACCGCATATCGACGCCAAAACCATGGAGATCCATTGGGGGCGCCACCACAAGGCGTACGTTGACAACCTCAACAAGGCCTTGGCAGGCAAGCCGGACCTGGCGTCGAAGTCCATCGAGCGGCTGATGATCGATGTGAACTCGGTCCCGGCAGCCATCCGCGGGGCGGTCATCAACAACGGTGGTGGGCATTACAACCATTCCGTCTTCTGGTCGTTGATGAAGAAAGACGGGGGCGGTGACCCGACCGGGGCCACCGCGAAGGCCATCGACCAGGCGTTCGGCAGTTATGCCAAATTCCAGGAGAAGCTTTCCACCGCGGCCATGACCCGCTTCGGCAGCGGCTGGGCCTGGCTGGTGGTGAACCAGATGGGCCTGCTGGATGTCGTCAGCTTCCCCAACCAGGATTGCCCGCTTTCCGCCGGCCTGAAACCGGTGATGGGGGTGGATGTCTGGGAGCACGCCTACTACCTGAAGTATCAGAACAAGCGCGTGGATTATCTGAAGGCCTGGTTCAACACCCTGAACTGGGATGCCATTGGTGACCGACTGGCCCAAGCGATGCGGAAAGACTGATTTTTCAAACCATGAAAAAGGAGAGCCCGGATCCTAATGGATCCGGGCTCTCCTTTTTCATGACACCATAGCCTAGGAAACTTTAACCACCACCTTGCCTGTCAGTTTGCCGGCCATCCCCAGCGTGTTTTCCTCCAGAAAGGCGTGAGCCTCGGCGGCTTTTTCCAACGGGAACGTCGCTCCCACAGTGACCTTCAGTTTTCCCTCGGCCAGCCACTTCCCCACCTCCTGGGCCGCGTGGCGTTGCCTTTCGGGCGGGCTGTTGAACATGGCGAAGCCGGTCAGGGTGAGTCCCTTGACGTAAAAGGGCCCCACCGGAAAGGCAGGCCGGGCAGTTCGGCCAGCGATCAGCACGATGCGGCCACCTGGCGCCATGCTGGCCACCATGCCATCCAAATCAGGTTCCCGCTGGGTCTCGATCCAGACATCGAGCGGTTTTTGTGCCACGAGCTCCGCGAGTTTTTCCTTCACATTGTCGGAACGATGGTTGATGACATGGGTTGCCCCCCAGGCCTTGCACTGGGCACCCTTTTCGGGAGAGCCCGCGGTGGTGATCACCTCGGCCCCGGCAATGCGCGCCATTTGCACCACGAAGGACCCCACTCCCCCGGTACCACCCGTCACAAACAGGCGCTGTCCCTGGCGGAGTTGGCCCGCGTCAAACACTGCCAGATGGGCCGTGATGCCGGTGAGCGCGGACGCAGCCAAAAGGGACTCCTCCACCCCGGAAGGGACAGGGTAGACCCATTGCTCGTGGGTGCACACATACTCGGCCAAGGTCCCCTGCCGGCCGAGCAACCCCTGGTTGGAACCCCACACCCGGTCGCCCACCTTGAAACGGGTCACCGCCGGGCCAACCGCCTCCACCACTCCGGCGAAATCGCATCCAGGAATGAAGGGTTTTGGCACGGGCATTGGAATCGTTCCAGCCCGCAGGTAGACATCTATCGGGTTCAGGGCGGACCAAGCAACCCTCACCAACACCTGCCCCTCTGTCGGCCGGGGAGTCTGCACCTCCTCCACCAGGATGTTGGAGGAGGGTCCCTGGGTGTGCACGCACGCGGCTTTCATACTTCAGACTCCTGATAATTGACTGCGTGAATCCTAACAAACGAGGTAGTTTTTTGAACCCGTGGCACCGGTGCACACCTATTAATTTACCTTGAGCACTTTCTTCATCAGCCGGCTTTTCCGGAGGTGTCCCATGCGCCATTATTCAGGCCAAACGTGTCTGGCCGCCTTGCTCCTCTCGCTTCCAATGCTTGCCTGGGCGGCAGAGCCGGGATTGCCCCAGCCAAGCGTCAATGGATTCAGGGGACCATTAGGCAACGGGGTTTGGCAACTGGAAGGCACCAGGATCCCGGAAAGTGCCCAAGGTTCCCTTTGGCGTCACACCCCTTCGGGTGTCGGTTGGGCAGCGCCCGTTTCCGGAGGCGGCAAAATATTTCTTCTGGCTGCCAATGCGCAGAACATCAGCAAGCCGTCCGATTTCACCAAGGGCGCCCGGGAAATGGGTTTGGGAGCTTACCTGGGCACCACCAAACCTCCCAAGGAAACCCACACCTGGACCCTGACCGCTCTGGACGCTGCTACCGGCAAGTCCGCTTGGGTAGCCGAGATCCACAAAGGGGTACCCAAGATTCCCCACCATCCCTCCAACACCTTCGCCACGGAGACACCGGCCACCAATGGCAAGGTGGTTTGCTGCTGGGCCGGCTCTTGCGGCCAGTTGGTTTGCCTGTCAGCCGAAACCGGCAAGGAGATCTGGCGCAAAGACCTGGGGGTTGAACCGCGGGCCACCGGATTTGGGAGCGGGAGTTCGCCGATCATCGATTCGGAGCGGGTTTTCGTGCAGTGCGACAATGAAAAGAACTCTTTCGTGGCGGCCTTCAACCTTGAAACAGGCGCGGAAATCTGGCGCCAAAGCCGCAAGGTGAAGACCTCCTGGTCCACCCCGGTGCTTTGGAAAAATTCCCGCCGCACCGAACTGGTACTGTGCGGGGACGGGTTGCTGGCCTCGCATGATCCTGCCTCCGGTAAAGAACTGTGGCGCTACACCGCCCTGCGGGGAGGTTTTGCCACCTCGCCCGCCCTGGAAGGTGACCTTTTGGTCGCTTGCAAGAGCGACCCATTCAACCCAGGCCAATACGTGGCCGTGCGCGCCGGTCACGATGGGGACCTCACCCCGAAAACCAAGGAGGAGGTTTCGCCGGCGATCGCATGGATCAAAAAGGAGAAAGGACCGGGCCTGGCGTCACCGGTCCTGAGTCAGGGACGGCTATTCGTGTCGTCCGACCAGTTTCTGACCTGCATGGACTCGCTGACCGGAAAGCAACTGTGGAAGGAACGGCTTCCCGGCGCGAAGAGTGTTGCCGCCTCGGTATGGGCTCTGGGCAACACGATCTGCGTTCTGGATGAGTCTGGAAAATTGTTCCAGGTCGCCAACGAACCGACCTTCAAACTGTTGGGAAAATCCGATTTCGGCGACCTGCACTGGAGCACCCCAGATTTGGGGGGAGGGAACCTGGTTTTGCGGGGAGTGAACGAAGTAGTCTGCCTGCCCCTGAAAGCACCACGATGACCGAAAAAGGGACAAGGCCCGGCAAATATGCCGGGCCTTGTCGATTTGAGTGCCGAAGGTGGGGGTCGAACCCACACTCCCGTGAAGGAACTGGATTTTGAGTCCAGCGCGTCTGCCTGTTCCGCCACTTCGGCTGATTGGTTAAGGAAATTATTTATACCTGCCGAACCCACAGTTGCCAAGGATTGGCACCTGAATCCGTGGTGTACCATTAGTTTTTATCCAATCCCCCTGATCTCGCAGGCAGTTCATGGCCATTTTCCGGCGCGACCGTCGACCCAAAGGGAAGAAAAATCCCATTCCACCCAAACGGGACGGGATCCCCCGGGGCGCTGCTTCCGGACCCAAAGGCGGCACCACACCGACGGCAGGAAGGGGCAAAGCGAAGGGCCCCAAGCGGTCTTTGACCCATGTGGGCGGACGGGTTGAGACGGAGGGCACAGCCGAGCAGGCTGCCAAGCTGGCTTTCGCGTTGCAGGTGCAACCCTCCACGGACCAGCCGGATGATCCCACCCGGGCGCACGTGCACGGCTTCCATTCCTATCCGGCACGCATGCACCCGGTGACAGCCCAGCGGTTGCTGACTGGATTTGTTCCCCGTGGTGGAAGCGTACTCGACCCATTTTGCGGATCCGGCACCGTTTTGGTGGAGGCCATGCTGCTGGGTGCCCGGCCGGCTGGAACAGACCTCAATCCCCTAGCAGTTCGCCTGGCTCACCTGAAAACCGCGCCACGCACGGACACCGAACTGGAGCATCTAATCCAGAAGGCCGGGTGGGTGGCCGAATTCGTGGACACGCGACGCAAAGCCAAGGCCGGGGCGACACGGCGCTACCCTGTTGCCGATGTTGCCCAGTTTGAACCCCATGTGCTTTTGGAACTGGATTCGCTGGCATTGGGCATCCGTGAGCTGGGCAGGGACCCAGCCCGGGCGGACTTGGAGCTGGTGCTGAGTTCGCTGCTGACCCGCATGTCAAGGCGGCGGGGAGACACCTCGGAAGGGACCAAGCCGCGCCGGCTGGCCGCCGGATTCGTGGCAAGGCAATTTTTCGGCAAAGCCCGGGAACTTGCAGTTAGGCTGCGGGAATTCCGCACCCTGCTGCCCTCGGCCGCCCAATCCGCCCCCGTGGTGAAACTGGCGGACGCCACCAAGGCAGCCAAGGTAACCGGTGCCCCATTCGATGCTGTGATCTGCTCTCCCCCCTATGCGGCCACCTACGACTACGCGGACCACCACGAGACGCGGATGCGCTGGCTGGAACTGGACAACTCCGCGATGCGCCGGCGGGAAATGGGCGCACGCGCCCGTTACGCGCACCTGAACGCCGAGGCGGCGGCCCGGGAATGGTCAGGAGAAATCAGATCTTTTTTAACCGCCATGACCAACCAGGTGGGGCGGGGAGGACCGGTGATCCTGCTGATGGCCGATTCGGCGGTGGGTGACACAGCCCTGCGGGCCGAGGAACTGGTGGCCAAGGCGGCGCGCCAGTGCGGTTTCAAGCCGGTGGCCAGGGCCTCGCAAAGCCGCCCGCACTTCCACGGGCCCACCTCGGCCGCCTTCCGCTTGAAGCCCCGTCGGGAACATGCCCTTTTGCTGCAAAGGGAGTGATCACTTGGCGGGCGGGGCCGGAATCAGTCGCACCTCCCTGAGATCCATGACAGCCACGCCGGGCTTGGTCCTAGGCCTGACCACCAGCGAGTGGCGCCCCTTATCCAGCTTGAAACTCCCGGGTGAGCGCCTGACAAAGTTCTGGAAGTGGCCGGTGTCCTCCACCTTCCAGACCAGTTCCTGATCGCCCACCACAAAGGCCACATCCGCGCCCCCAGACCCCTTGCCGCAGCCCTGCAAAATCTCAAGTTGGTACTGACCGGCATTCTCAATGGTGAAATCCCAGCGGGCGGTGTCTTCCTTTCGCACCCAGAAGCCCAAGGTGTTCTTGTGGGGCAAGGGTTCGAAGCGCAACTGGATTCCATCCACCAACGCATTGCGCGCGGGGAGCACCACCTCCCCCTTGGGATTGGGAGAACCTGGCCGGTAGGCGGGATTGGCGGCCATGAAGCGCGCATCGGCACCCTTTTGCAGTGATTTCAATTCCCCGGCCAGCTCCTCGGCAATGGCCCGATTGTTTTGGATCCGGTTGGAATTCTCACCCGGGTCGGCCTGCAAATCGTAAAGCTCGCCCTGCTCCACCCCGGGTTTCTCGAAGTGGGTGACATATTTCCAGCGCCCCTTGCGGATTGCCGCGCCGGGACGCCCCATCTGATTGCTGTAGTGCGGGTAGTGCCACCAGAGGGGGCGTTCTGCGGGTTGCCCGCCGGATGGTTTACCCCTGGCCCAATCGGCCATATTGGCCCCATCCAGTCCATCGGGCACCGTTTGCCCCAGAAGGCCCAGCACGGTGGGGAAAATGTCTGTCCCGCAGACCGGGACCTCGTTGCTAGCCCCCTTGGAGATGCCCGGACCAGCCATGACCAGCGGGACCCGGATTCCTCCCTCATACAGCCAGCCTTTTCCCTCGCGCAGTGGCGCGTTGGTGGTGGCGGGCCGCGCCATGCCCTCCAGCGTGCACAAGCCGCCATTGTCGGAAGTGAAAATCACCACGGTCCTGTCGGCCACCCCGGCCTTGGCGAGCGCGGATCGCACTCTGCCGACACTTTCATCCAGACTGGCCAACATGGCCGCGTAAACCGGATTGTCCTGGGAACCCGGGCGCCGGGTAGCATCGAACTTTTCAATCAGCTCCTTTTTGGCCACCAACGGGGTGTGGGGAGCATAATGCGCCAGGTACAGGAAAAAGGGGCGCTCCTTGTTTTTGTCAATGAATCGCTCGGATTCCAGAGTCAAACGGTCGGTGAGGTATTCCCCGGATTCGGCTTCAGCCAAGCCGGGCATGGTGTTGCCCTGCCGGTCACGGAAGGGGGCCATGTAGCTGCGGGGTGTGCCCGTTGCATCGCCAGCGATGTTGGATTGAAAGCCCTGATCGGTGGGCATCAATCCCTCCCCGCCCAGGTGCCATTTGCCGATATGCCCCGTGGTGTATCCCAAGGTGCCCAATTTTTCAGCCAGGGTGACAGCGTCCAGTGGAAGGCCGGGCGGCAGAGGCGGTCGCGCCAGCCGCTGATCGGGCAGGTCGGTCCGGCCGGGGAGCCAGTCTGTGAGGCCGAACCGGACCGGATGCTTTCCGGTCAAAATGGCGGCGCGGCTTGGCGAGCAGACCGGACAGGCCGAATAAGCCTGACGAAAATGGATCCCGTCTTTGGCCAACTGGTCCAGGGCCGGAGTCTTGTGGTAAGTGCTGCCCGCAAATCCGAGGTCTCTCGCCCCCAGATCATCCGCGACAATCAAAACAACATTCGGCCGGTTTTCCGCGGATACGGTACCGGAACCAGCCAGCAGCATCACAGCCATCACGGTTTGAGACATCGGCAGCCCCCCTTTTCCTTGGCCCGGAGTATACGGGATGACCGCCACCCCGTGCCCGGGAAGTTGAGAAAGGCTTTTCCCGATTCCTTCCGTCCCGTAGATTGGGTGCTTGGGAAAATTCTATTTCGAATTGGTTGTGCAGCTGCATTTGGTATCAGGTCTTCAACAGGGGGTGGATTGTGGCGCAGGCAGAATACAGTGAAGTCCGCAAAGGCAATGTGATCGTGGGTGCGGACGGCCAGCTTTACGCGGTGGTGGACCGCGACCTGAACACCCCGGGCAACTGGCGGGCCATCCTGAACCTGAAGCTGAAGAACCTGAAGACCGGCGCGGTGGTGCAGAACCGTTTCCGCCCCGATGACAAGGTGGAGATCGCCTTCCTCGACAAGCGGCCGATGCAATATGTCTACCAGGAGGGTGACGATTATGTGTTCACCGACCTGGAAACCTTCGAGCAGGTCAACCTGAACAAGGACTGGGTGGGCGACCTGATCCTTTACCTGAAGGAGAACGACAACTGCCATGTGGTGCAGTTCGAGGGCAAGCCGATCAGCATCGAATTGCCCCCCATGGTGGAGCTGAAGGTGGTGGAGACCGATCCCAACATGAAGGGTGCCACCGCCCAGGCCCAATACAAGCCAGCCTTGCTGGAAACGGGTCTGAAAATCCAGGTCCCCCCCTTCATCGCGGTGAACGAGGTGGTGCAGGTGGACACCCGGACCGGGGAATACCTGAGCCGCGCCTCCAAGTAACCTGCCAGTTCCGCTGACAAACAGGGGCCGCCCGGTCAATCCGGGCGGCCCCTTCCCTTTCTGATCCGGAGCGGAATATCAGGAGGTCACGGCACCCCGGATCAACCTGTCGCCCGGTTGGTGCCTCCGGCCGCGCAGGAATGCGCCGGCATCCATCACCGCCTTGCCCGCGGGCTGGATATTAAGCAACTCGAGCACGCCGCCACCGGTGGCCACGCGCATGCATCCCAAATCCCTGGGCGGAGGGAGGAGCGTGCCCGGTTCGGCGCCGTGGGTCTCACCGGGCACGGCACGGGCTTTCACCACCAGGAGGCGGACCGGGGGCTTCCCCTCGGACGGCCTGTCCCAGTGGGTGTACGCCGTGGGCCAGGGTTGCATGGCGCGCACCACCAGCGCGAGGCGCTCGGCCGATTCACTCCAATCCAGGTCCCCCATTTCTTTTTTCAGCTTCGGGGCGCGGGTCACCCGGGTGGGATCCTGCGACTCCCCGGCCAAGGGGCCCTGATCCATGCGGTCCACCACCTCCACGCCGAGCTTGGCGGCGATGTCTGCGAGACGGAATTCCAAGTCGCCCGCCGTCTCCTCGGGGCCGATGGGGGTTCTCGCCACCCCGACCAGGTCGCCCGCGTCCAGGGCGGGAGTCATGCGCAACACGCTGACGCCGGTCTCGGTATCACCGCTGAGAATCGACCAGGCGACCGGGGCCGCGCCGCGGTGCCTGGGCAGAAGGGAGGCATGGAGGTTGATGCCGCCCAGACGCGCGGCGGACAGGGCGCCTGGTTTCAGGATCTGCCCGTAGGCAGCCACAACCAGCAGGTCGGCCCCGTAGGATGCCAGTTGCGCGATGGCCTCGGGCGTGTTGATGCTTTCGGGCCGCCAGACAGGAACACCGGCCCGCAGGGCCAGGATGTGCACGCCGATGCCGATCTGCCGGGTGCTGCCCCGCTCGCTGCCGGTTTTCTTGGGGGGAGGCTGGGTGACCACGCAGGCCACCTCGTGCCTGCCGGCCAGCAGGGCCTGAAAGGCTGGCTCGGCAAAGGTACCGGTTCCCATCAACACCAGTCGCATGGCAGATTCCTTGATTCGAACGCTCAGGCAAGCTTGGCCAGTTCCTCAAGCCGGGCGACCAACTCGGCGTCCGGGGGAATCTCGCCTTTTTTTTGGGCCTGCTGGTGCATGCGTTCAAATGCGGCGATGGCCCCCTTGGCCGCGATCTTGCCAATGGGTCCGAGCTTGTCGATGAACAGGACGCCGTGCAGGTGGTCGTATTCATGCTGGAATGCCTTGCCGGGCAGACCGCTCAGCGTTTCCTCCACTTCGGCCCCGTCCAGGGTCTGGTATTTCACCCGCACAATCCGGGCCCTGCGCACCTTCTGGAACAGCTCGGGAAAACTGAGGCACCCCTCCACGCCCTCGGCGGTGCCGGTCTTCTCGAGGATTTCGGGGTTGAGAACCACCTTCTCCAGGTCTTTTTGTTCGGGGTCCCCCGAGGTGTTGAGGATGAACATCTGGTACGGCAGGGCCACCTGGGGCGCTGCCAAGCCAACGCCGTTGGCCTCGTACATGCTTTCAAACATTTCAGCCGCCTGCTGACGGAGAGTATCCGTGACCCGGGTGACAGGGCGGGCCTTGTACCGCAGCGCCGGGTGGGGATGAAGGACGATGGGGAGCATGAAGCCATCCATATTTTACTTTGCTTCGGCAATTGGCCGGAAAGCCCAAAAAACAATAGCCTTTATTCTACACATCAATGCCGGAGAGCTTGAACATGGCCTTGGTCCTTAAATCATGGGAAGTGGATGAATCTCCGGTAGACCGGGAAGGCAATTTCATCAAAATCAAGGGCCGTCATGGCGGCTTGATTTCATTCTTTCTTTCATTGGCCGGGGTAGATCCCACCGTCACGGTAAAAATCAATTCCCAGCGACTTGAGTTTTCCAAAGCTTCTTTGGCCGGGGGTAAAACCAGCTTCATACCGCTGCCGAGCCTCACTAGCACCCACACAGGATTCCACCGTCCGTGGCAGGCGGCATTGGCTATTTTCATGATTTCTTTGTTCCTAGGACCGATAGTGGGAAGGCTGGCCGGTGGTTTCGCAGGTTTTTTGGTAACCATAACTGTCGTTCTAGCCGGATTGGTAATCGGGGTGATTTATTATTTCTTGAATCGTGAGATCACCCTGGGATTCATCGAAGGTAGTGGAATTGGTTACCAGATTGACTTCAAGAGATCCGTCATTGAAAACATTGACGTAAATGAGAACCGGGCCAGACAGGCGTGCGATATTGTGCAGGACCTTATTCAAGCCGTCTCCGAGGCCAAACTAAAAGCGCCCGTTGGACAATCAGGGAAAACCACCCGCGACCCGGCTTCGAAAGTTGCAGGAGAGTCTCCGGGCAGATCAGACAATATCTCCGTTTCTTGCCCTGGTTGCGGTGCCGAATACACCATTTCCTCAAGCAACTCGGGACGGAAATTCCGTTGTCAGAAATGCCGAACTGTTATTGAGGCTTAGATGGCGTGATGTTGGGAATGACGAATTGCCTCGCACCGTTTTTTTCTTTGAAATTGTCGCGTCAGGCGCATCAGCCGCGCCAAAAACTCCTCGTAGGCCGGCAGGTCACCCCATTGGCGGAGTGAGAGTGATCCGTGTTGGTGGCGGATGGTGAAAAACCGGTACCGGATGAAGAACCAGGCCCCCAAAAGCAGCAGGCCAATGCCGAACACCGGTGTGAGCAATATCCCCAAAACGAGAAGCAGGCGATTGCCCCGGGTCACCAACTGAAATCCCTCAACGCCTGCCAACGGCAGGACGCGTTTTTTGCGGCCGAACCATCCCGTGGATTCCTCCACCAGCCAGCCACCATCCAACCGCAAGGTGGTAGTGCCCCATCCCGAAAAGCCAACGGGGCCAAACAGGTGGAACAGGACCCTCCGCCCTGAGATCTCGGTGCCATCCGCACCCAGACCATCCTGACGCATGCTCATGGCGCCTCCGACAGCGAGGCTGACCTGCCGCGGCTGCCGTTACGCATGGCCCGCCACAACTCGCGAATCGGCTCCCGGCAATCCTCCAGCGAGGCGTTGCGGGCATACTCTGAAAGATCGTGCCAGGGGGCAAAATCATCCAGGCCCTCCTCCAGAATCGGGTGCAAGCCCCCCAACCTGCGGAAGTACTCGTTGGGAGTTTCGCCAGCCAGCATCGGGTCACCCGCATCGTTTCCCCAAGCCTTCACGGCGCGGAATGTCAGGCGAACCAACTCGCCCGGCGGCAATCGCTTGCGACCAGAAAACGGGTCAGGAATATCCGCAAATTCTGGCAAGGGCTCCGGGACACAGTCAGGTCCCCCCGGGGACCAGCTCCCCTCCACCGGTTTGCCGCGGAACAACCCCTGTAGCCATGCCAGCCACCGGTTCAGGGTTTCCGTGGGCGACCAACCCAAGGCAATGCACGTGGCGGCAAAGGCCACAGCCACGCCCACGGCCAATCCGACAAAAATCCATTTCAGCAGTGTTTTAATCGACTCCGCAAGCTGTGAGGAAGCCGCTTCCGCGGGAGGCGGCGGAGGGGGGCTGGATTCCGACTGTTTGGGGGCGTCATCGGTCTTGTCCTTTGGCTCCTTGCCGGGGCCATTTTTGTCA
This sequence comes from uncultured Gemmataceae bacterium, assembly GCA_963923355.1. Classification (GTDB taxonomy): domain Bacteria; phylum Planctomycetota; class Planctomycetia; order Gemmatales; family Gemmataceae; genus UBA6894. Next base: position 12,292 of record CAWUOE010000039.1, read on the forward strand.
CCCTGCTTTTTGCCCTCCCCCAATCCTTTGCCCTGTGCCGTTTGTTTGTTGGGGGAAGACTGCTTGTCTTTGGCTGCGTTTTGGTTTCCCTCCCCCTGGTTTTTCTTGTCCTTCGAATCGCCCCCCTGGGGGTTATTGCCCTGCCCCGACTTGCCCTGTGCCCCCGTCTGCTTGCCCTGGTTGTCTTTGCCACCGCCATTTGGCTGGGGGGAATTCGCGCCCGCCTTGGCGGCGGCCTTGCCACCGGACTTTTCACCGCTGTTTCCGGGTTGCTGGCCGTCCTTGTCCGCATCGGGCGAGGATTTTTCCATACCCTTGGCATCATTGCGCTGGTCATTCATCTCCTTGCCGGGGGTTGGCTTGCCTGCCCGGTTGTCCTCAGGTTTTTTCTCTTCCTTGCGGATGGGTTCAATCTTCTTGCCAACGAGTGCGGAAAGGGTTTGGAGCGGTCCGATGTCTGAAGGCCTTGGAATGACCAGGGCGGCGAGGAGGACGCAGCCAACCAGCAGAATTCCGCCCAAAATCCAAACTGCCGCCATTCCCGCCGGCATGGAGATGCCACGGCGGGCGAGGTATCTCCTGAACCCGAGAAAGCACGAGGTCAGCAGCAACAGGAAGGCGCATCCCAGGTACCCCACCAGCAGCATCAGGGTGTACCAGCGTGTCTTCATTTCCTCGGGAGGGATAAACCCCTGGCCGATGCCGAACACGGGAAGGGCCAGCGCGGAAAACCAGACGATCGTCACCCCGGGAGCCTTGCGCCGGTTGGGATTGGTCCGCACCGGGTCCTCCGCGCTTTCCTCCCCCTCGTCCGTGCCCGCTAGTTTTTGGCGGTAGGTGGAATCTGGTCGTGAACCAGTGCGTCCCTCAAGATCACGGCGAAGTCGAGCGGCAGGGTCGTCCTCGAGGCCGGCGGCGCGGAGAAGGCCTTCCCCGCCGATTTCAGTCTCGGAATGGATATCGGTTGTGTCGGCAACCAGCAACCTGGTGGCCCAAAAACTGAGGGCCACCAGGGCGGCACAGAACACGTGATGGCCCAGTGCCGGCCACCCCTGGGGCGGGGACACGAAGCGGATCAACGCGATCACCACCAGCAAGCCCAGCACACCGGAGTAGAGCCCGGCCCGTCTGGAAATATCCTCGATGAGGCGGATGCGGCCGATCAGGACCATACCTACAACGCCCGCGAAAAGGATCCAGTGCAGGCGCTCGTTGAACTCGCCGCGGTAGAAAACCGCCAGCAGAAAAAAAAGCAGCGCGCTAACCATGCCCACCAGCAGCGCGGGCGTCACCGCGAGAATGAGCCAGTCCGCCGGGCCGGTGGGTAATGGTCGACGGGCCATCGTTGCACCGGGCCTCAGTGGGTCAGGAAAACCGGAACGGGGCTGCCATTGACGACCTCGCGGGTGGTGGATCCAAAAATCCATTCCTTCAGGGCGGAACGGCCATGGGCCCCCATGACCAGCATGGCCGCCTTCCGGCGGGTGACTTCCTGGAGGAGGATCGACGAGATGGATGACTCGGGCTCGAGGGTGTGCTCCACCACCGTGCGACCGTGCCAGCGCAGGAGTTCACCCAAACGATCCACAGCCCGCGCCGCCTCGCCCGGATCCTTCGACACCGAGACCACTTGCACGGGCATTTGGGCCATCAACCCGGAGTGGACAAAGGCCCAGGCCGCACGGGCCGAGCCCGGCCCCCCGTCGGTGGCCAGCACCACGCATTCACCGGCCGCGGGCTTCTCTGGCACCACCACCACCGGGCGCACGCTGCCTTTCAGCACCGTGGGCACCAAGGAGGAGTCACGGGGTTCCGTCTCGAAATGGAAACGGGTCTGCCGCCCCAGCAGCAGCAGGTCGAAACGCTGGCTTTCCTGCAGGATCTGGTCCTCGGGCTCACCCGCCGATTCGATCAACTTGCAGGGCACTCCGGCCTTGGCGGCACGGGTGGCGCAGTCAGTGAGGAAATGATCCACATGCCTGCGGGCATCGGCCAGACGACTCTGGTCCAAGGCCTCCTTGGCCTGTTCGGCACCCAGGGGAACCGCCTCGGCCTGGAAGATTCCCGGAATATCCACCACGGCGATACCACCTATCACGGCACCACACGCCTTGGCCCACTCCAGGGCGAGGGTCAGGGCGCCTTCGGAATACTCCGAACCGTCCAGACC
>CAWUOE010000040.1:0-14455 GCA_963923355.1 uncultured Gemmataceae bacterium
CCCCCGCCTGCCGGGCAAACGACACCACCGACATCCATGTCTTCCGTGGCGGCAAGTCTCCCGGCCAGCCTTCCCTGCCCTTCCGCACCGCCACCATAGATCACATCCAGTGCGGCAAGCTGCACTGCGCCCCTTCCGAGCGACATGTCGGCGCCAACCTGGGTCTCTACAGCATCACCTACACCAATGATCCGGTGCGCGATCGAGAGGCGCTTCTGGCCTACAACTCCTTCCGCCTGGAGGCGGAGGAAAAAGGATTCAGGCACTTTCTCGAGGTTTTCGACCCGAACGTCGAGGGCATGGTGGCCCCCGAACACTTGGGCGGCTTCATCAATGACGCTATCGTGCGAACCCTTGGTGGCGTGACACGTTCCGGCCGGCCAGACTTCCTGAAGATCGTGTACCACGGCCCGCGCGCCATGGAAGAACTGGTGGCTTATGACCCCCATTTGGTGGTCGGTATCCTCGGCGGTTCTGCCGGCACCACCTACGACGCCTTCAAACTGCTGGCCGAGGCCAAAAAATACGGCGGCCGCGTGGCACTGTTCGGCCGAAAAATCAATCAGGCCGAAAACCAGCTCGCCTTCATCCATTTCCTGCGCCTCATCGCCGATGGTGAAATCGGCGCGGAGGAAGCGGTGAAAGCTTACCATGGGGTGCTGCAGGCACTGGGCGTCACACCTAACCGCACCCTGGCCGATGACATGGTTCTGCAAACCGGTGTGATGAGCTACGGCGGAACCAAAACCATCTCCGTCCCAACCCCGTCATCCAAACCGACCGCCTCCTCCCAGGCACCCGCGACCAAACCCATTCTGCCCAACTCACCATCCAAGCCGGCTGCGGCGCCCGCCAAGCCAGCGGTGGTGGACAATAGCCTGCCCGACTTTTCAAAAATGAGCTCTGCGGAAAAGGTTGCCTGGCAACGGGCCCGGTGGAATCGAATTCTGGGTTGAGGCCCAATGGAATTCCACTCGCGCCAGGGGCCAAACCGGGGTGAAGGTTAGCCCGCGCTGCCCCCTGCAACGCGTTCCGGACGCAGCACACTCTCGGGCGTGCCTTGGTCCGCAATCACTCCCGCTTCAAGCCACAGCACATGGTCTGCATACTTGCGGATCAGGTCGAGGTCGTGGGATACCAACACCACCGTGGTGCCCCGTTCCCGGTTGATCTCAGCGATTCGCTCGTGATAGAGCACCTTGTCCATGAAATCGATCCCGCTGGCGGGTTCGTCAAGCATCAGCAGTTCAGGCTTGGGTTCCAACGCCAGGGCGAGCAGAACACGCTGCAGTTCACCTCCCGACAGCCGTTCCACCTGCCGGTCCAGGGCTTCCTGCCCCAAACGCACATAGGCGAGATGCTCCGCCAGGGCGGCATCGGGCAATCCTGCCCCTGGCATGAACCATGGCTTTTGTGACAATGCCAACCCAAAAAGGTCCCGAACTGTCAGCGGCAGGTTCGCCTCCACCTTCAGCCGCTGGGGCACATACCCGATCTGGCTGGGTGTGGGGTGGGAATGGTCGTGCCCGCAGGTGAAGGTAAGCCGGCCGGAAAATGGCACCTCTCGCAAAAGCACCTTCAGCAGGGTGCTTTTACCCGCCCCATTGGTCCCCATCACCACGGTGATTTTTCCGGCGGGTATGCCGCCGGAAACTCCCCTCAAGATGGCCTGTCCGGACAGGGTGACCCGGATGTCATCCAGGCGCACCAGCATCCGTTCGCCCTTTCCCGGGGTCACGGCAGATTCTCCACCAGGGCCTTCAGATTCTGGGCCATCTTCTTCTCCAGCCAGTCGGCGTTCAACTCGCCCGCATCCGCTGTCTCCAGCGGGTCAATCTCCACCATTTTCGCATCGATCCCCTTGCGTTTCAGCTCCTCCTGAATCAACTTGCTGGCCGTGGTGGTGGGATACTGTGGCTCAACCGCCAGCACCCGAATCTTGTCCTCCACACATTTCTGGATCAGCTTTGCCAGACGCTTGCCATCGGGTTCTGCCCCCGGGTTGATCTGGATGGTGTCGGCGATCTGCAGTGCGAAGGTGTCGGCCAGATAAGCGAGTGAAGGGTGGAAGCTGATCAGCCGGTTCTCCTTCTTGGGTGCCAGTTGTTCCCGCCCCGTTTTTTTCAGCGCATCCATGCGCTCACCGAATGCCTTGGCGTTGGCTTGGTAACGGTCACGGTTGGTCGGATCTTGCTCTCCTAAATAACCCGCAAGATCCATCGCCATCGCCTTGCATTGTTTGGTGCCCAGCCAGACATGGGGGTCATGCTCGCCATGGTGATGATGATCATGGTCATGGCCGTGGGCGGAATGGTCATGCTCCTCTTCCGGGCTGGCCAGGCACAAGTTCTTGGACACCAGCAACTTGCCCAAAGGGGCGTGTCGGACCGTTTTTTTGGAATCCGTGGCCAGCATCTTGTCCACAAAATGATCATCCAGCCCAAGGCCCACGCTCAATAACAGGTCCGCGTTCCTAAGCAGAATGGCATCGCGCGCGTTGTAGTTGTAATGGTGCGGACCTGTGGTGGTGCACAGGCAGAGCACGGCCACTCCGTCACCCCCAACCTGCTTGGCCAAGCTGTACAGGGGCGGAAAAGTGACCAAAACCTTGGGATTGCCAGCTACCCCTTTCCAGGGATCCTCCATGCTGGAGCAGCCGGCCACCACCCCCGCACCCAACAAGCCCAAGGCCGCTCGACGATCCATCGTTCCCGCCATGACGCCTAACCCTCAAAATCTGTAATACATTGTTATAATAACACTTGGTTTTCAGGTTGTGCGTTCCAATCCTGAAAAACAATAGCATCGCGGGCAGATGCCCCGTTTCCCCTTAAAGTCTCTGCCGTAAACTACAAGGATTGCCCGGGACACAAGGCGGGCAAACAGGTTGGTCTTCCAAGCCAAGCCTGCGGGATCTCTCAGAAAGTAGTCCATGAATTGCGTCATTCGCAGGCAGCATCTCCCCTCCGCTACCACAAACCTGGACCCCGAGGCGGTGGTCCTCGCCGATGAGTTTGGGGGCGAGGCAGTCATCTGGCCGGCCCTCGGTTTCAACTGCATTCGTTGGTCCACAGACTGGCAGGGCAAGCAACTCGACCTCTTGCATCAGGATTCGGCACTTTTCACAAACCCCTCACCGACCCGGTCCGGCAATCCGGTGCTCTTCCCCTTCCCCAACCGTATTCGCAACGGCAAGTACCAGTGGGCCGGTCACTCCTACTCGGTTCCGCCCAACCACGGCCCCAATGCCATTCATGGATTCGCCTGCCATGCCCGGTGGAGGGTGGTGGCCGAGGGAATTTCCAACGGCGAGGCCTGGGTCACTGGCGAATATCACGGATTCGTGGACAATCCCTCCACCAGCGAGCTATGGCCCGCCGACCACATTTTGCGCCTTACCTGCCGTTTGTCCCGCGGCCGCCTTTCCTTTGAGGCTGAGGTTCTCAATCCCGATCCGCTCACTCTGCCATGGGGTCTCGGCTACCACCCCTATTTCCGTTCCGTTTGGCACCCTTCCATGGAGGGGCAACCACTCGAAATCCGCGTGCCTGCCCGTAGGGCGTGGGAATTGGAAGAATGCCTGCCCACCGGCAAGGTTGTTCCCTTGGCCCCTGAAAAAGATCTGTCCGGTTGGCGGTCGCTGCAAGGTCTGTCACTGGATGATGTGCTGACCGGCCTGCCTGATTCACCCGTCGGCAACGAATCGCTGATCGAACTCGGAGCCTTGCGGCACCGCGACGGCCCAACCCTGAAGATTCTCGGCACCGAAGCTTTTCGCCATGTGGTGGTCTACACGCCTGCCGATCGTGCCAGTGTCTGCATCGAGCCCTACACCTGCGTGACCGATGCCATCAACTTGAGGGCGCAAGCGCCTTCCGAACCGGACGGCCTCATCGAATCCCTGCCCGGCGGTGTATATCGGGCCGAGATGGCCTGGGAGATTTCCTGAGTACCATGAAAACACCCACTCCCCTCTCCCGCCGGCAGGTCCCTGGCGAACTGAAGGCGGCCATCCGGGGCCCGGTGGTGGTCCTGATGGGATCCCCCGCCGAGGTGGGCAACCTGCTCGAGCAACTCCGTTTGCCAGATGCGCTCTGCCTCCAACTGGATCTCCACCAATCCAGGGCGGTGAGTGCCGAGTTGAAGGAACGCGGGCTGAACGCCCGGGTCGAGGTGGTCAAGGATTTCTGGGACCATCAACACGGCCAGGCCACGCTGCTCGTCATGGCGCAGATGCGCGGTGAGCGTGAGCTGAAGATTGACATGATCGACCAGGCGTTCCACTCCCTGGCCCCGGGCGGCCGCATTGTGGTCTGGTGCCCAACCACCGACGACCAGCTCCACCCTGACTTGCTGAAACGGTTCTTCGGCAAGACCCACGCCCATGTGCATGGCAAGGACCTCATCCTCTGGGCTGTCCGTCAGGATGGCGACAATCGTCCCCGCCGTCGCCATGAACTGAATTTTCATGCCCGCGTGGGGGAGCATCCCTCGCAAAACTTCATCAGCCGCCCGGGCGTTTTCTCTTACGGCAAGATGGATGACGGCTCGAGGGCCCTCGCCGAAATCGCTCGGATCGAACCGGGGGACCGGGTGCTTGACTTGGGATGCGGCCACGGCACCTTGGGTGTTTTCGCCGGGCTCTCCGCCGGACCGGGCGGAGAGATCGTCTTTGCCGACAGCAATGCGCGCGCCTTGGATCTGGCAGCCTTGAATGCCACCAACTGCGGCGTCGCCAAGTTCAAAACGCACCTGGCCGCCGAAGCGGCTGACCTGGTGCCGCTGGGCGAAAAAAGCTTTGATGTGGTGCTTGCCAACCCGCCTTATTTTGCCGGCGGCAGTATCGCGCTGAAGTTTGTGGAGCTGGCAGCCCGCATGCTGAAGCCGGGCGGTCGGTTCTACCTCGTCACCCGCCAGCCCGACGAGTTGGCCGAGGCGATGAGCCCCCATTTCCCCAGCTTCGACGCTATTCTGAACCGGGGTTACACCGTGCTGTTGGTCGACGAGCAGATGTCTCTGCGGCCCATCCCCGAGGAACTGCACGTCCCAGATGAAGATGCGGAGGACGAACCCACCGAGGAAAGGCCCGCCATTGAACCTCGCCATCCGCGTGGCCCCGGCTTCCGCAGGCGCACTGGCCGAGCCGGAGGTGGTTTTGCCGGGCCCCGGGGTGGTTTCGGCAAGCCTCGCACCAGCCGGCGGGACAACACCAACCGAGATTTCCGGGGCTCGGAAGACTGACTTTTTCACGGTTTCCCAAATCCCTTTTCCACGATGCAGGAGTAATCGACATGAACAGGCGGCAATTCACCCTGACAGGCGTGGCGGCAACAGCCGGGCTATTGGCAGGCAATGCCAAGGCGGCAAAGCCGGCGCTAAAAATCGCACTGAAATACGGCATGATCGGGGGCGGGGGCAGCGTGGAAGACCGCTTCCGCCGCGCGCTGGCCTGCGGTTTCACAGGACTCGAGATGGACAGCCCGGCCGACATCGACCGGGCCGAGGTGGTCAAGGCGCGCGACGCGACTGGCATGGTGATCCACGGTGTCGTGGACTCCATCCACTGGAAAGACACCCTCTCCAGCCCCGATGAGGCAGTGCGCGCGCGTGGTCTCAAGGGCCTCCTCACCGCCATCGAGGATTGCAAGACCTACGGCGGCACCACCGCCCTGCTCGTGCCGGGAGTGGTGAACAAGGACGCCACCTTCGACCAGTGCTGGGAACGATCCACCGCCGAGGTGAAAAAAGCCATCCCCGCCGCGGAGAAGGCAGGGGTCAAGATCGCCATCGAGACGGTCTGGAACAATTTCATCACCACTCCCGACCAGTTGGTGAAATATGTCGACCAGTTCGACAGCCCCTGGGTGGGTGCCTACTTCGATATCAGCAACATGATCAAGTACGGCGTGCCCCCCGCCGACTGGATCCGCAAATTGGGCAAGCGCATGCTCAAGTTCGACTTCAAAGGATATTCCCACGAGAAAAAGTGGGTCGGCATCGGCGAGGGCGATGAAAAATGGCCAGATGTGCTGAAGGCACTGGATGAGGTCGGCTATACCGGCTGGGCCACCGCCGAAGTGGGTGGCGGCGACGAAAAGGTGCTCAAGGGTATCGCCGCCCGAATGAACAAGGTGCTCGGCCTCGCCTGACAGCTATTATCAATAATTCGAAAAGGGCGGGTCCGGCACCATCGGTGGTGCCGGACGCGCCCTTTGAATTTCGGGTTAATGATTTATTTCACCTCAACAGGCGCCAAACTGGTGTGCTCGGCAATCAACCGCCACCTTCCGTCCATCAATTGCCACACATCGGTGTAGCGCTGGGTTTCGTCCACGGGCTGGCCCTTTCGCCGTCCTTTGACACGCACACGTCCCGTCTCCACTGCCACATCGCCTGAAATCCTTCGCAGGATTTCGTCTGACACAACCGATTCGTAATGCGTGTCCGGCTTGGCAAGCATTTCCAGTACCGCGGCCCGGTCCATCACTCGCCCCGTGGCAGTGGTGAACACCACTCCGGGTGCGAGGATTTTTTCAAGCGTGCCCATGTCGCGCCTGCTGATGGCTGCGTCGTAGGCTTTCGCCACCACATCCAATTCATTCGCGGCCTTCGAGGGCCCGGGCGAGGCGACTTGCCCCAGCGCGACCAACAGCAGCATCAGCACGGGATAGCCCCTCGGATTCAGCCTTGGGGAGCCGGGGCCAACTCGCAACCCTGAAACACACCCTTGTGGGCTCCGTCACAAAATGGCTTGTTCTTTGACAGCCCGCACCGGCACAGCGCCACCACTTCTTTTCCTGCGGGGATGGGAAACGGATTGCCCAGATGATCGACCACCCGGACGGTCCCGGGCACCACCAGGGGGCCATTCTCACGGCATCGAATGGTGACAGGTTCGGACATGGCAATAATCTCCGTTAACTTTAACCGTGGCTCCAAAAAACCAGACCCCGCTCGCGCGGGGCCCGGTCCACACAACCACAGTTTAGCCGCAATCTGTCAGTCGGCGTAGAAATCATCCCTTGTAGGATGCGAGGTAAATTTCCAGGAGACCCGTTTGCCCAGATATTCCATGAACATCTGGCGGAATTCGGCCGGCGACTTGTCCGTGGTCGTCAACTGCATGCGAGACTCCCGCGGATAGCTGCAGGTAAAGGCTTGGGGCGGCGGAGAGTCCTCCGGTTTCTTCACATCCACCAGCGAGATGGTCATGTCCGCCTTGCCACGATAGAGGGTTCCCCCTGATCCAGGCTCATATAGGCCCAGGTGGTTCATCTCCAGGTAGATCACCCAATCCGCCTTGAAATACTCGCCAATGCTGGCCAGTTCGGATTCATGCCAGTCCGGGTGGCTCATCTTGTAGTCCTCCACTTTGCGGGCGGGGACAATGGTCACCTTTTCCTTGTTTGTTTCAAACAATTGGCGCAGGCTTCGCTCCAGGTAATGGGTCAGCTCGCGGTCTGAATTGATGAACTCGGGGCGCAGATCCAGCCGGTGGTAGGTGAGGATCACCACCTTGCGCTCTTCCTTCTTGTTCTTCGAGGCGATCTTTTGGATCTCGGGCTCGTGCTTGGGATCCTCCATCGCGAAGAGGAAATACGGCACCTGCAACACATTGCAACCGGTGCCAGCCAGTGCCAGGCCGATCACGGCGCCAGCCAACAGCCGCAACCGGTGGAAGACCTCACTCATGGCATACCCCCCATGCGCGCCCACAACAGGGCACCTGAAACCACCAACCAGCGACCCAGGGTGACCACCAGCGACACAAACAGGGCAGCAAGCAGCCCGTTTTCCAGCCGGGTGAACCACCACAACCTTCCGCCAACCCCTGCCACCAGGCACCAAACCATGGAAACCAGGCCGACCAGGCCCAGCACCACACCGGCGCTGTTGGCCCTCCAGGCTGACACCAGATCACCATGCGCGAGCAGGGAAATGCTGGTCGTCATGCCGCAGGAAGGGCACGGAATGCCGCTAATGACCAAGAAGTTGCACGGGGGCAAGCCCAACTGGAGATGCGTCCCCTGGGTGAGGGCCTCGCCAGTGGACGGATCATACGGAGAAAGGCGCCAACCGATGGTGAAAACCACAACCACCCCCAGGGCGAACAGGAGCGCGGCACTTCGCTCCCAAGTGGTTGCGGGGTATAGGCTTATTGTCCAATCCTTATCCGATCGCCCCATGGGGCGATTATAGCTCTTCTGCGGTGACCGGTTTAGGCGGCCCTGCGCCCGGCTTTGTCAACACTTTGGGAGGCCCCGGAGGATTGGCTAAGAATCTCTTCCGCCCGCGCATTCACCGCATCCAGCGCCTGCTGAATCTGTTGGGTGGCACGATCCAGCATCCCACGGCCGGCCTCCTGCTCAAAAGACAACGGACTTGCGGTCACCAACACGGCTCGGCTGAAAGGTTTTGGCAGGGCGAAACGATCCCACGAGTTGAACCGCCAGCAACTGGAATAGGCCACACCGAATGCGACCACGGGCAGGTTGGTTTTAAGCGCCAGGTAACCCACACCCTGCTGTACCTGCCGCCGAGGCCCCTTGGGACCATCCGGAGTGATCGCCAGGTGGCAGTCTTGCCCTTGGCGGACCATTTCCTTGACAGCTTCCGCGCCACCCCGGGTACTCGATCCCGCAACGGTGCTAAACCCCAAGGATCGGCAGGCTCGGGCAATCATCTGGCCGTCGGCATGCTTGCTGATCAGCACCTGGATGTCCGGGCGGGCGTACTGGCTTGCTGGCACCAAGATATGTTCGTGCCAAAAACAATAGAGGTAACGCCCCTCAAATCCCGGGTCGTTGGGATCGTAGCGTTTTTCCTGGGGGTGATATTCGAACCGGATGGTTCGCATCCAGGTGCGGACGATCACGGAGATCATCCATCCCGCCAGGGCCACCAGCCACGGGCTGCGGATTTTCATGCCACATTCCGGGAAACGGGCCCGGGCAGGCTAGTCGGGCCAAATCCCGCTGAAAACCTCCGTGGCCGGCCCCGTCATATACACGGTTTGGCCATCCCCGGGCCACTCCAATTCCAACTCGCCCCCCAGCAGCTTGCCTGTGCATTTTCGGTCGAGCCGGCCAGTCAGGATACCCGCCACGGCCACCGCGCAGGCCCCGGTCCCGCAGGCCAGCGTCTCGCCGGAGCCACGCTCCCACACGCGCATCACAAAGCGATCCCGGGCAACGACTTCCACAAACTCGATATTGGCCCGTTTGGGAAAAACGGGGCATGTTTCCAGAAACTTGCCCACCTCATGGACCATCGGGTCGGTGATTTTGTCCACAAAGGCCACCGCATGGGGGTTGCCCATGCTCACACAGGTCAGTTTCACAGGACCCCAGGGGGTTTCCACCGGCTGCTCGATTGGCGGGTCACCCCGGAGGGTGGTTGGGATAAGCGCGCCCTGCAAGATGGGCTGCCCCATTTCCACACGGGCACGCGCCACCTTGCCGTCCCTGATCTCCAGATCCACGGGCAAAAGCCCCCGGCCCGTCTCCAGGAGCAGGCGTTGCTTCCGGGCGATGCCCTGATCATGCACTAGCTTCGCCACGCAGCGCAGCCCGTTGCCGCACATTTCCGACTCGCTGCCATCAGCGTTGAACATCCGCATCCGCGCGTCGGCACCTTGGGACTTTGCCCCATCACTGGGCGGACAGACCAGAATCAACCCGTCCCCACCGATGCCGAAATGCCGGTCACTGACGGCGCGCGCCAAAGCCGGTGCATCCGCCGGCATCGCATTTCGAAAGCAATCCACATAGACATAGTCGTTGCCCAGGCCGTGCATCTTGATGAACGGGATCGCCATGGTTTGATTCCTGCTCAATTAAAAAATGAATCAGCCAATCATTCCCACTCGATGGTGGCCGGCGGTTTGCTGGAAATGTCGTACACCACCCGGTTCACACCCCGCACCTCGTTGACAATGCGTGTGGAAACTCGCCGCAACAGGTCATGCGGCAGCGGCGCCCAATCGGCTGTCATGAAATCATCAGTGGTCACGGCGCGCAGCGCGATGGTCTCGTCGTAGGTCCGCCCGTCACCCATCACCCCCACACTGCGTACTGGCAGCAGCACCGCGAAAGCCTGCGAGGTTTTCTCATACCATCCGCTGGCATGCAGTTCATCTTGATAGATGGTGTCGGCCATGCGGAGCACGGCCAATCGCTCGGCGGTCACTTCTCCCAGACAACGCACAGCCAAACCGGGCCCCGGGAACGGGTGGCGCCACACCAGCTCGCGGGGCAGGCCAAGGGCCTCACCCAGCTTGCGCACTTCGTCCTTGAACAGATCGCGCAGCGGTTCGATCAGCTCAAATCCCAGTTTCTCAGGCAGACCGCCGACATTGTGGTGGGTCTTGATGGTGGCGGCGGGACCGTCGGGGGATCCCCCCGATTCAATCACATCCGGATAAAGCGTACCTTGGGCCAGGAACTTGGCACCAGCCATCCCCTTGGCCTCGTGCGTGAACACATCAATGAACAGGCCGCCAATTTTCTTGCGCTTCGCCTGGGGGTCGGTAACACCCGCCAGGGCGGAAAGAAATTCCCTCCCGGCATCCGCGACTCGCAACTTGGTACCAAAATGGTTCTCAAAAACCTTGGTTACCGTTTGGGCCTCATTCGCCCGCAACAGCCCGTTGTCCACCAGAATGCACACCGCCTGGGAGCCGATCGACTTGGCCAGAAGCGCAGCCAAAACCGAGGAATCCACACCGCCAGACAACCCGCAGATCACCTTGTCCTTGCCAACGCGCTCACGGATCTCATGGACTTGATGGTCCAGAAAATCGCCCATGGTCCACAGTCCCTGACAGCCGCAAATGGCCTTGAGGAATTGCTCCAGAATGGCGCTGCCTCGATCGGTGTGCACCACCTCCGGATGGAATTGCAAACCAAAAAAAGGCTTGGTGGCATGCTTCACCGCCGCCAGGGGGCAGGTGGGCGTCCGGGCCAGAACCTGCCAGGGGTTGCCCGCGCCGGCCTCCACCTGGTCGCCATGGCTCATCCAGACCGTGGTGTTCTTCTCACCCACCGTGTCAAGCAGCCCGCCGCCAGCAACCACCTCCACCGAGGCGCGGCCAAACTCACGATGATCCGCCCGCTTCACCGGGGAACCCAGCGCCTGGCAAAGTGCCTGCATGCCGTAGCAGATGCCTAGGACAGGAATACCCAGATCCAGGATGGCCGGATCAAATTTGGGAGCCCCGGCATCGTAAACACTCGAGGGCCCGCCACTCAGGATGATTCCCTTGGGGGCCAGCTCGCGGATGCGGGCAGCGGTCAGATTGTGGCGAACCAGACGGCAAAAGACCCGGTGCTCACGCACTCGCCTCGCGATGAGCTGGGCATACTGGGAGCCAAAATCAAGGATAAGGATTTGTTCTGACTGGGCTTGTTGGGCCGTGTCCAACTGGGCCATGACTGCCTGGCTTTCCTGCTCCGGCCTGGCGCTCGTGGCGCAAAGGCCGACCGATCAAAAGAAATATTCTACCAACGTCAGCCCGGCTGTCCATCCAACATCAATCAATTGGTACCAATCGCTAGAAAGGGCACTCAGCTTTTGCCCAATTCCTCCGCGCGGCGTGCAGCCGCCAGAACCGCATCCATCAGTCCCCCCCGAACCCCGGCATTTTCCAGGGCGTGAAGACCGGCAATGGTGGTTCCCCCCGGACTGGCCACCTCATCCCGGAGTTGACCGGGGTGTTTTCCGGTTTCCAGCACCATTTTTGCTGTACCCAAAACCGTCTGGGCGGCCAAGGTCTGCGCCACCTCGCGCGGCAGCCCGGCGCGCACCCCACCATCGGCAAGCGCCTCGATCACTAGGCAAACAAATGCCGGCCCGCTGCCCGACAAACCCGTCACCGCGTCCAGCAGATTTTCCCGCAATTCAAATACCTTGCCAACAGCGCCAAAAAGGCGAGATACGACTGCTGCATCCTCCCGTCCGGCTTGGGTGGCGCAGGCAAATGCCGAGGCGCTGGCTCCCACTTGGCACGGCGTGTTGGGCATGATCCGGATCACCCGCTGATGACCCAAAGCCGTTGCCAGGGTGGAAAGCGTGGCCCCAGCCACGATGGACAGGATCAGCTTGTCACTTCCCAAGTCGCCTTTCAGATCAGCGATCACACCCTGCAGTTGCTGCGGTTTCACCGCTAATACAACCACTTTGCTGGCCCGGAGCATGGCCCGGTTGTCTTCCGTGGCCCAGAAACCCGTGGCTTGGTGAAAGGCTTCACGGGCAGCCGGATAAGGGTCCGAGGCTTGGCAATGGCCAAGCGATACCAATCCGGCGTTTTTCCATCCCAGCGCAAGGGCAGTCGCCATGCGGCCGGCCCCCAGGAATCCCACATCCTTCACCGGTTCCACTTGCGGGTTTGCTGTTGTCATCTTCGGCCTCTTCCCCAAGGCAATGGTCTGCCCTTTCTCAAGCCAAGTCCGGACAAATGCTTGCGTCCGGCCGGCGGGAGCGTACAACCTCTTTGAGAGGAATCTTAACCCATCCAACCCGCCAGCGCGGGATGGCCTTACAGGTAGCCCGGAGAATCTTCCATGGCAGAGCCCTCAGCCCCCACACCCCAAGCGTCGGCCAATTTGGGCTGGGGATCCCTGAAATTGCTCACCGGGTACCAGTGGTTTGTATTCCTCATGGCCAGCCTGGCCTGGACTGCCGATTGCATGGACCAGCAGCTTTTCACCGCGGCTCGGGTGCAAGCCATCAACGCCGTGCTGACCAACCAGCACGGGGCCGAATTTGTCAAATCCACGGAAGGCGCCGCACTTTCCAAATCCTGGGCGGCCGGGGCCACAGCCGCGTTCCTTGTGGGCTGGGCCGTGGGCGGATTTCTGTTCGGAGTCATGGGTGACCGCGCCGGACGGGTCAAGACCCTCATCACCACGGTACTGCTGTACTCGGCCTTCACTGGATTGAGCGCCTTCAGTCGGTCGGTCTACGATTTCACGCTCTACCGATTCCTGACCGGTTTGGGCGTGGGTGGGGTCTTCGGCGTGGCTGTGGCCCTGCTGGCCGAGGAAATGCCAGGTGAGGCCCGGCCATACACCCTCGGCCTGCTTCAGGCACTCTCAGCCGTGGGAAATGTCACCGCCGCCCTGATCACCATGCTGTTCGGTTATCTGGTCAGTCGGGGAACCTTTGTCGGCGCGACATGGCAGCCCTGGCAGATCATGTTCCTCGTTGGTTTGGCCCCGGCAGTCCTGGTCCTCCTGATGCGCGGCCGCCTGAAAGAACCGGCCAAGTGGCTGGAGCGTGTCCGTTTCGGCCGCGAACAGGGTCTTCGTGCCGGATCTTTCGGCGAACTGCTCACAGACAAACGCTGGGCCAAAAACGCGTGGCTGGGTTTGCTGCTGGCCTTCGCGGGCGTGGTGGGCTTGTGGGGAATCGGATTTTTCAGCGTGGACCTGAACCAGAGCATCTTTCGCAAGGTGGTCGGTGAACAAGCGCAACAACTGGGTCTGGACGAGGCTCAAAAAGCTTACTTTGTACCAGGTATGACCATGGTCTGGTCAGGGGTGGGGCTGCTCACGCTACAGATCGGTGCGTTTCTCGGCATGATCAGTTTCAGCGGTCTGGCCCAATCTATCGGACGCAAGCCGGCATTCCTCATCGCCTTCCTGGGGGCTCTGGCCAGCACCGTCACTGTGTTCGGATTCGTCAGTCAGGTGTGGCACCTGTTCACGCTGGTGCCGCTGATGGGCTTTTTCCAGTTGTCCCTTTTCGGCGGCTACGCCATTTATTTCCCCGAGCTATTCCCCACCCACCTGCGCAGCACTGGCACCAGCTTCTGCTACAACTTCGGCCGCCTGATCGCGGCGACCGGCCCCCTCCTCCTGGGCTACCTCACCGCCAGCGTGTTCACCAAAGAAAATGGCTACCCGGAAGGGATGCGCCAAGCAGGAATGGTGATGTCTGGCGTATTCCTCCTCGGTGTGCTGGTTCTCCCCTGGTTGCCGGAAACCAAGGGTAAACCTCTGCCGGAATAGGTCAAAATTTGCTAAAAAAGCTCTTCAAGCAATACAGCACCGAAAGGATTCCCTCATGGCAACGTCATCGGTTCCCCAACCAAAGTGGCTCACCTGTCGCGGCGGCAAATTGGCACCCAGCGCCAACGGGATGAGCTGGCTAGTGGATCTGGGCTCTGAACCCGCCTATGCATTGGTGGCCATCCCAGCCGAAGGCAAACACGGGGTGAAAATACTCGAAACTGTCAACGGTAAGCAATTTTCCACAGGCCAAGTGTACCCCACGATACAGGCCGCCCTGGAAGCGGGTGCCGAAGCCCTGCGCGAGAAGCTGGGCTGGTAATTCCGGCCAATTTGGGCCCGTTTTCTGCCATGTCAAAATACTAAAGACCCGGCCCCCAGGCCGGGTCTTTCTTTTGTAGAAGAAACCCCTGGAATCAAAGCCCCAGAGTCGTCCAGTACCATCT
>CAWUOE010000041.1:0-14434 GCA_963923355.1 uncultured Gemmataceae bacterium
GGTGACAGACCGCGCGGACCGGGAGGTCCGGGTGGGGCGGGCGATAACCGTCCGGGTGGTCCTCCCATGGGCGAGCCCGGCCGGCAACCCTGGTTCGCCGCCCACTTTGATGAACTCGATACCAACCAGGACGGCGTGATCACCTCCGCCGAGGTGAAAAAGGAGGTTGAAAAAACCTTCAATGGCTTCGACACCGACAAAGACGGCAAGCTGACACGGGAGGAATACCAAGGTAGGGGGCCCGGATCACGCTCCGCCCTCGCAGGCTTCGTCAAAGGTCACAATGAAGAGTTCGCCGAAAAGGACGGAACCATCACCAAAGCCGGACTGGAAGCCTTTATGCTGCGGATGTTCGAGAAGGCGGACAGAAAAAAGGTGGGCAAGATCACCAAGGCCGAAGCCTCGCAAACCGGTCCGGGGCAACGGCGTCCCCGCGATTGATCTCACTGGGAGGTACCGTCATGCGTCAACACTTCGCTCTGATCGCCTTGATCATCCCAACCTTGGCCTATGCGGCCGAAAAACCCAACATCGTGTTTATGATGGCAGATGATCAGGGATGGAATGGTCTGTCGGTGCCCATGCATCCCGATGTGCCTGGTTCCAAAAGTGCCATCGTCCAGACACCCTGCCTGGAGAAATTCGCGGCTCAGGGCATGCGCTTCAGCGCCGCCTATTCTCCAGCCCCTGTCTGTTCCCCCACCCGCATCAGCATCCAGACCGGCAAAAGCCCGGCCCAGCTCCACTGGACCAAGGCCGCCCCGGCTGAATCGGGCAGAAAACTGATTGAACCCCGGCTCATCAAATCGATCAGCCAGCAGGAGACTACCATCGGTGAATTGCTGAAGGGCGCAGGTTACGCCACCGCCCACTACGGCAAGTGGCACATCAGCGGCGGGGGACCTGAAAAACACGGCTACGACGAGAGCGATGGAGACACCGGCAACGAGCACGCCTTCCAATATAAGGATCCCAACCCGGTGGACATCTTCGGCATGGCCAAAAAGGCCGCCGCTTTCATGGAAAAAAGCCGCAAGGCCGGTAAGCCCTTCTACATCCAGCTTTCCTGGAACGCGCTCCACGCGGCCGAAAACGCCAACAAAGCCACCCTGGCCAAATACGAGAAGCTGGCCGATGGCAAGAATTCGGCACGCGCCGCGATCGCCGAGGACCTCGACTCCGGGGTGGGCGTGCTGCTCAAGTCGATCGACCAGTTGGGACTCGCGGGCAACACCTACGTCATCTACACCTCCGACAACGGGGGCGGGGGAGGTGGTGGAGGCGGACGTGCCGCCCTCAACGGCGGCAAGGGCGATGTGTACGAGGGGGGCATCCGGGTGCCATTCATCATCCGTGGCCCAGGCATCAAACCCGCTTCCTGGTGCCACACCCGCATCGTCGGCTACGACATGCTCCCAACCTTCTGTGAATGGGCGGGCGTTCCCGCTTCCAGATTGCCCAAGGGGATCGAAGGCGGCAGCATCGCCCCGCTCCTGAAAAACGATGGTCAGGGCAAGGTGACCCGACCCCGGCAGGAACTGGTGTTCCATTTCCCCCATTACCAGGGCGACACACCCCATTCTGCGATCATTGCCGGCGACCTGAAACTGATCCGGTTCTACGAGGACAACCGGGTCGTCCTCTATGATCTGGCCAAGGACCTCCGTGAACGGACCGACCTCGCGTCGAAAATGCCCCAGGAAACCGCCAGGCTCAAGGCCCGTCTGGAAGAGTACCTGACCCAAGTCAACGCCCAACTGCCCACACCCAATAAAGACTACGACCCGTCCAAACCGCCACCACCCTCCAAGCGTGGCGGCATGGGCGGCGGCGGTGGCAACAAGAAGCCCGGGGCCAACAAGAAAAAGCCTCCCGCCGGTGACTGACAACCCTTGCCTTCGCTTCCCGTCCTGACTGTCTTCCAGGGTGAATCCCCATGCCCCTTTTTCGTTGCGTTGCCGTTTTTGCCTTGCTCGGTGTATTCATCGCGTGGGCCGCGTTGGATACCCCTGCCGTGGCCCAACCACCCGGCAAACAACCGGATAATTCAAAAACCCAAAAAAAGGGCGAAGGGCAGGGTAAAGGCAAGGGCTCGGGCAAAGGGCAGGGCAAGACCGGTGGCCCCAAGCATGAGTTCGCCGGCCCCGCCCCCGCTCATCCCGTGGACCTCATCCTGTCCAGACCTACCGACAAGTCCATCACCGCCAGCGTGATGGCCTACACAGACCTCGAGGCCCGCATCGATTTCGGTTCAGGCACCACCGCCACACGCAAACTGGAGAACGACAAGCCTGTCCTGTTCCTGCTGGAAAACCTCTCTCCTGACACCGAATACACCTACTCGCTAAAAACCAGAAAACCCGGCGAAACCGAGTTCCAAACCGCCGCCACCGGCCGGTTCCATACCCAGCGAAAGCCAGGCTCCGCCTTCACCTTCACCCTCCAGGCTGATTCCCACCTCGATCAGGGCACCCGCGCCGCGCTCTACGAGAAAACCCTGGCCAATGCCCTGGCCGACAAGCCCGACTTCCACGTCGATCTCGGCGACACCTTCATGACAGACAAATATCCCAAGTACCAGGATGCCCTTCCCCAATACGTCGCCCAGCGCTACTACTTCGGCCGCATCGGCACCGGCGCCGCCGTGTTCCTCGTACCCGGCAACCATGACGGGGAACGCCTCGACAGATACTCCGCATCCGGTGACAGCATGGCCGTCTGGTCCTGCAACACCCGTCACAAGTATTTTCCACCCGTGCTGCCCGACGGGTTCTACTCCGGAAACAACACACCCAAGCCCCCTCTGGGAAAGCTCGGCAACTACTACGCCTGGCATTGGGGCGATGCCCTGATGATCGCGCTCGACCCGTTCTGGACCACCGGCCGCACCCGGCGCGACAGTCCCGATGGCAATTGGGCGCGCACTCTGGGCGAGGAGCAGTTCAAGTGGCTTGAAAAAACCCTGGCATCCTCGAAGGCGCTCCACAAATTCGTCTTCATCCACCATCTGGTGGGCGGCCTGGATGATTCGGCCCGGGGCGGTTCCGAGGCCGCCGCACTGTACGAGTGGGGCGGAAAGGGCAAGGACGGCAAGGATGAATTCAAGACCCGACGGCCAGGTTGGTCGATGCCCATCCACCAATTGTTGGTGAAACACAAAGTGGATGCGGTCTTCCACGGCCACGACCACTTCTACGCCCGGCAGGAGCTGGATGGTGTCGCCTACATCATGGTGCCCCAGCCCGGCCACCAGGGCGGTGATCGTCTCCGCAATGTGGATGAATACGGCTATGTCCGCGGAACCTTTATCCCCCCCTCCGGCCATGTGCGGGTGCGGGTCGACGGCCCCAAGGCCACCTTGGAATATGTCCGGGCCTACCTACCCCAAAACCAGACGAGTGAACGCAAGAACGGCGATGTGGCGGACAAACTGGAATGCCGGCCTCAGGACCGGAATAAATGAACCGGCCGGCACGCCCGGCGAGCCATCCGGTGGGGTGGGAAGGATAACCAAATTGACCGGCTCCCCCCGGCGGGCAAGGCTTGGTTCTCCCGAGGAGAGCCAACCATGCTGGAAATCACCCCCCGCAAGGTTCTTTCAGATCAGGAACTTGATGCCATCCGCGATCGGGCCAGTTGCTGCCACGATGTCATCCTTCGCCATGACCTGCAGCGGCTGCTGGAGGAGCTCGACCGGGTACGCTCCTTGAAGATCCCGGTGGTTCGTTTCGAAGTCAGCCGGTCCGCCGCCTAAGCCAAAGCGTGCTAGCATGAAAGATTCCCCAGCCAGGGACTGGCTCGGGGAATTGTTGCTTTTGGGGTTACCGCATGAGTGTCCTGCTGGGTGTTCAGGGATTGACGAAGGCATTCGGACAACGACCCCTCTTCAAGGATCTGTCCTTTGAACTGGCTGTGGGCGAACGTATCGGCCTCATCGGGCCCAATGGGGCCGGCAAATCCACCCTGCTGAAACTTTTGGCTGGCCGGGAGCCGGTCGATTCGGGTATCCGCACGGCCCGCAAAGGGGCCCGGATCGGGTATCTGGCCCAGGATGACCGTTTTGACCCCGGCAAAACCCTGCGCGAGGTGATTGTCGATGCCCTGGCCGGGGAGAACCTCGAGGACTACGAGCGGGAAACCCGTGCGGCCATCCACCTCACCCGGGTGGGTTTCAACGACCACGACTTGGTGGCTGAGAAATTGTCGGGCGGATGGCGCAAACGGCTGAGCCTGGCGCGGGAACTGGCCTTCGAGCCGGACTTGCTGCTGCTGGACGAGCCGACCAACCATCTGGATCTCCCGGGCATCCTGTGGCTGGAGCGCCTGCTGCGCTCATCCAACTTCGGTTACCTGGTGGCGACACACGATCGGGCATTTTTGCGCGCCGTGGCCGACGAGATCTTGGAAATCAACAAGGTGTACCCTGCGGGCTATTTCCGGTCGAAGGGATCCTACGATGATTTCGCGACGCGCCGGGAGGAATTCCTGACCGGGCAGGCCAGCCAGCAGGAGGCGATTGCCAACCAGGTGCGCCGGGAAACGGAATGGCTGGGCAGGAAAGCCGCCGCGCAAACCCGCAAGGCTGCCTCGCGCGTGGAGGACGCCTACAAACGTCGAGA
The DNA here is from genome assembly GCA_963923355.1 of uncultured Gemmataceae bacterium. Classification (GTDB taxonomy): domain Bacteria; phylum Planctomycetota; class Planctomycetia; order Gemmatales; family Gemmataceae; genus UBA6894. The sequence continues at coordinate 4,620 of CAWUOE010000041.1, forward strand.
AGAATTGGCCGAGCTTAAATATCGCAATTCCCAGGCGGGTCCTGCGGGTATTTCCTTCGCCGCCACCGGCAGGCAGACGCGCAAGCTGCTCACCGTGAACGGGCTGGCCAAGCAGATGGGTGGCCGCGAGCTTTTCAGGAACATCGACCTCATCCTCACCCCGGGCATGAAGCTGGGCCTCCTGGGTCCCAACGGCAGCGGCAAGTCGGTGCTCCTGCGCACTCTTTCCGGCGAGCACAAGCCGGACGCGGGAACCGTGGTGCAGGCAGAGAATCTGCGCACGGTCATGTTCGAGCAGGGGCGCACCGCGCTGGATCACCAGCAAAACCTGAAGAAGGCCCTCTGCCCGAACGGCGACACCGTGAAATTCCAGGACAAGTCATACCATGTGCTGGCCTGGGCCAAGCGCTTCCTCTTCAAGGACGAGCAGTTGGACATGGCGGTGGGGGCGCTCTCGGGCGGTGAGCAGGCCCGCTTGCGTATGGCCCAGATGATGGTTCAGCCAGCCGACCTGCTGCTGCTGGACGAACCCACCAACGATCTGGACATCCCCGCCCTCGAGGTGCTGGAGGAAACCCTGGCCACCTTCCCCGGCGCCTTGGTCCTAGTCAGCCACGACCGGGAGCTCATGGACCGCATCTGCACCGAGGTGGTCGGCCTGGATGGCCAGGGTGGCTCCGGCAACTATGGGTCGGTGGACCAATGGTTGACCGCCTACGAGCAGGCCCTGGAGCGGAAGGAAAAGGCGCAGGCCAAAGCGTCTGCCAAATCCCCAGCGGCTCCGGTAAAAGCCGGTTCCTCGGCCCGCAAACGGTTGAACAACCGCGAATTGGAAGAGTTGGAAGGCATGGAGGCCAAGCTGCTGGCGGCTGAGGAATTGCTGGCCAAGCTGCACGGGGATGTGGAGCGGTCGGCCAACGCCGGACATTTGATCCTGGCGGAAGCCTGCCGGCTGATGGATGAGCAGCAAACCGTGGTGGAGAAGCTCTACCAACGCTGGCAGGATCTCGAGGAGCGCCGTAACAGCGGTTGACCACCCCATCTGCCCTCGCACCGACGAACACCGTTCCTGAACCGAACCTGAAATCCACCTGAAGTTTTTGACACCGCTGATAACTGACCTACCGTTGCCACACCAAGGCCCCGTTCCGCCGTCATATCGACCCGAGGGCCTTGGCGGCACGCACCCGATCGGTGCCCTTTCGGAGGATCAGCCATGGGCCGTTTCAGCCGCTTTTCCAGCTTGTTGCCTCTCTCATTTTTAGGCTTCAGGTGGTTTTCAGGTTCGCGCCGGCTCCAAAAACCGGCCCGGCTCGCCCTCATGACCCTAGAGGAACGGGCTGTCCCGGCAGTGCTCGGACCGTTCTACTCCGTCGAAGGCTCGGGCAACAACGTGGCCAATCCCAACTGGGGTCAGGCCGGCACCGATTACATCCGGGTGGCCCCCGCCGCATACAGCGATGGCGTTTCCACCCCAGCAGGCGCCGATTTGCCCGGAGCCCGGGCTATCAGCAACGCTCTCAGCGACCAGGATGGTCAAACCACCACCAGCGATCGCTTGATGAGCGCCATGGTTTACGCCTGGGGTCAGTTCATCGATCATGACATGGACCTGACCAACACCGGCAAGACCGAATCCCATCCCATCCCGGTGCCAACCGGGGATCCCTCGTTCGACCCCGATGGGAGCGGGACAAAAACCATTCCGATGAAACGGTCGGAATTCGATCCTAAAACCGGGACCGGCACCACCGATCCCAGGCAGCAGGTGAACAGCATTACCGCCTGGCTCGATGGTTCAATGATCTACGGATCCGACTCCGTCACCGCCACCTCCCTCCGCACCTTGAGCGGTGGGCAGATGAAGACCAGCGAAGGCAACCTGCTGCCCACCGACACTGCGGGCAACTTCCTCGCCGGCGATGTCCGCGTCGGCGAAAACCCCGAACTGACCAGCCTCCATACTGTCTTCCTGCGGGAGCACAATCGTCTGGCCGCCCGGTTCGCCAAAGCCAACCCCGGCTGGACCGATGAGCAGGTCTACCAGCAAGCCAGGGCGTGGGTGATCGCCGAGGTTCAGGTCATCACCTACAACGAATGGCTGCCGTCCCTGCTCGGCCCGGCCGGCTTGAAAGCCTACAGCGGGTACAAACCCCAGGTGAACCCGTCCATCGCCAACGAGTTCGCCACCGCCGGGTTCCGCTTCGGCCACAGCATCGTGGGCAGCGACATCCAGTTCCTGGACAACAACGGCAAGGAAATCGCTCCTGCGGTGTCACTGAAGGATGCCTTCTTCAACCCGACCATCGTCAAAACCCTGGGTGTGGATGGTGTCCTCAAATACCTGGTGAGCGATCCCAGCCAGGAGGTTGACCTGAAGGTGGTGGATGAGCTGCGGGATTTCCTCTTCGGTCAGCCGGGCCAGGGCGGTCTCGACCTGGCGGCGCTCAACATCCAGCGCGGCCGCGACCACGGACTGAGCGACTACAACACCACCCGCGCCGCCTACGGACTGCCCAAAGTCACAGACTTCAACCAGATCACCGACGACAAGGCCCTGCAGGCCAAACTGAAGGAGGTCTACGGATCGGTCGATCGCATCGACCTCTGGGTTGGCGTACTAGCCGAGAAGCACCTGCCCGGCGCCAGCGTGGGTGCCACCGCACGGGCGATAATTGCCGACCAGTTCACCCGGCTGCGTGATGGAGATCGTTTCTGGTACCAGAACAAGTTCAGGGGTGCCGATCTGAATGAGGTGCAGCGCACCACCCTGTCTGCCATGATCGCGCGCAACAGCGGTACCACCAATCTGCAAGCCAACGCTTTTGCCTTCAAGGCTGAATGGGCTGGCCAGGTATTTGCCGATGGCAACGCCAATGGCAAGCTGGACCGCGGCGAAAACGGGATGGGCAGGGTAAAGGTGGAACTGGTTTCTTTGACGGATGGTCAAGTTGTCGCCACCACCTCCACCAATCCACAGGGTCAGTACCGTTTCGGCGTTCTCGAAGGTTTGCGCCTGGGGGATTACCAAATCCGCCTGACCCTGGCCGATGGTAAAGTGGTCCAAGGGCCCAAGGCTTCCTTCACCCGGGGCGACACACAAATCCAAACCTTGGTTTCTGTGCCACCCAAGCCAAAAACAGCGGCACCAGCTCAGGCAACCCTCCAGGTGAAACCGGCAGCATTGCCCGGGGTGCAAACCAACCCAGCCTTAGCCTTCCGCCAGATGGTGGGTGCCATGCTGGCCGGGGAATTGGGTAAGCCGGCCAAAGCCTGACCGTTTGCTTTTTCTGGTCCGGGGGCGCCATCCGGCTGGATGGCGCCCCCAGCTCTTTCATGCGCCCCAACCGGAGGATAGGATCAGACCATCTTCCACCACCCGCGGAATTCCAGAGGAATCACCCATGCTCAATCGCTTGTCCCCGGCCCTCCTGGCCTTGCTTGCCTTTTCCAACTTGGCCTTCGGTCAAGACAAACCGGCCCGCCCCAAGCCCGAGGACACAGAGGCTTGGAAACCTGTGCCCCCGGTGGTCCAGCCCAAACCCTACAAGGAGACTCCTGCTCCTGCCGGGGCGATCATCCTGTTCGATGGCAAAAACCTCGATGAATGGATCAACACCCGGGATAAAAAACCCGCCGAGTGGATCGTGAAGGATGGCATGCTGGTGGTGAACAAGAAAACCGGCAACATCGAGACCAAACGCAAGTTCAAGGATTACCAGCTCCACCTCGAATTCATGTTCCCGGACAACTCCGACTTCAAGGGGCAATCCCGCAGCAATAGTGGCTTGTTCCTTGCCTCCACCGGGGGCGGGGATGCCGGCTACGAACTGCAAATCCTCGACAGCTACCAGAACGAGACCTACGTCAACGGCATGGCCGCCAGCATCTACAAGCAGGCAATACCACTGGCTAACCCGTCGGCCAAGCCCGGCGAATGGCAAACCTATGATGTCACCTGGACCGCCCCGCGCTTCAAATCCGATGGGTCCCTGGAAAGCCCAGCAACCGTCACCGTGCTGTTCAACGGCGTCCTCGTCCAGGACCGCTTTCCCCTCAAGGGTGAAACGGTCTTTATCGGCCAGCCCAAGTACAAGCCTTATGAAACCGCCGCCATCAAACTGCAATCCCACGGCGATGCCAGCAAGCCGATGAGCTTCAAGAATATCTGGATCAAGGAAACCAAGGGTAAGCAATAACAGGCCTTTTTGCGTAGACCCAAAAGAAAAACCCTCCCAAACCGGGAGGGTTTTTCTTTTTCCTACCGTATCGCCTGATCCGGCAACGCCTTGCCGATCCCCTGGTCCAGAGGCATCGTGTCGGGAAGCCCGATCTCTTTTTCCAATCGCGTCAGTTCGGCCCGCAGGTCCTGCAACACGGTTTGATGATTCTTGCTGGTGATCAGGTTCCTGCTTTCAACCGGGTCGGCGACCAGGTCATACAACTCCGCCAGATGCCGGTCGGGTTTGCCATCGCCGTGCGGGTAGTGGATGTACTTGTGGGTGCAGGTGCGCACACCGCGCACATTGGGCGTGTAGGGGAACTGCTTCTCGTAGTTGTAGACATAGGCGAAAGACTGTCGCCAAGCTGGATCACCCACGGTGACCAGTTTTCCCCAGGACCGGCCCTGTGTGCCGGGTAATGCATCCACTCCGCAGAGTTCCAGGATAGTCGGCGCGATATCCACCGTGAGCGTCAGTCCCTTTTCCACCTTTCCCTCTCCCAGGCACGGATGCTTGGCAATGACCGGGATGCGTAGGGAAGGCTCGTGCATGGTCCGCTTGTCCACCATGCCATGCTCACCATTCAGTAATCCGTTGTCACCCAGGAACAAAACGAGCGTGTTGTCCAGTTCTCTGCGCAGGCGCAAAGTCTCCACCATGCGCCCCACGCTGTCATCCACCGACAAAATGGTGGCGGAATAGGCGCGGATCATCGCCGCGAAATCCTTTTCCGCCCCGGCACTCCTGTCCGGGAATCGCTTGCGGAATTCAAAAAGCGGCCCATAAATGCCATGCCAGGTGTCCAGTCGGTCCTTGAACCAAGCCGGCTTGTCGTCCAACTGAAAGGCGGAATCCGGATAGCGGATATCCACTTTGTCAAACACCGTGGCGTATCGGGGTTCCGGAGTGTAGAAGCTGTGAGGCGCTTTGTGACCCATGAACAACAGCCAGGGTTTGTCCTTGGTTCTTTCCTTCAGCCAGCCCTGCGCCAAGTCGGTGACCACCGTAGTGTAGTAACCGGGGATCACTTTCCGTTCCTTGCCCGTGAGATTCCATTCGGTGTCGAAGTATTTACCCTGCCCCTTGTGGGTGACAAATGTGTCGAATCCCGGCCGAGGTCCGTCGTTGTTTTCCCCCATGTGGTACTTCCCAAAGTAGGCGGTCTGGTAACCCGCCTGCTGCAAGGCTTTGGGGAACGAGGGAAGATCCGCCGGAAACTCGGTGAAATTGTCATTCACCCCGTGCCGGTGCGCGTATCGACCTGAAAGAATCGACGCCCGGCTGGGCGAGCACAAGGAGGTGGTACAGAAAGCGTTGGCAAAACGCACCCCCTCTCTTGCCAGCCGGTCTATGTGGGGAGTCTTGATAAAGGGATGCCCGGCGCAGCCCAGATGATCCCACCGCAGATCATCGCATAGGATGACAAGCACATTGGGCTTCCGGTCTGTTTGGCAAGGTGGTCCCACCGTAACCATTGTCATCCAAAACAAAACAGGCACCATGGCCGACTCCTGAATCCTCGTGCGGTTCTCCAGAGCATACCAGCGCCACCCAAACGGCTGTTGACCGTTATGGCTTCATGGCTGAAAATCATGCCACTCTCCTGAAAGTTCCTGCCAACCCACATCGGACCGACACCATGTCACATGCCATCCCACGCAGAGATTTCCTCGTCGCCTCTCTGGCCGGCGGACTCTTGGCTGGAAACTTGCCTGCCAGCAGCTTCTCCCGTGTGATCGGGGCCGGTGGCAAACTGAACGTCGGCGCTATCGGCGTCGGTGGGCGCGGTGCCGGAGATCTCGACGGCGTCTCCAGCGAGAACATTGTCGCCCTGTGCGATGTGGACAGCGGAGCATTGGGAGCAGCGGGGGCACGTCACCCCGGTGCTAAAAAATATGCCGATTACCGCCAGTTGCTGGAACAGAAAGACCTCGAGGCCGTGGTCATCGGCACACCCGATCACCACCATGCGCCCGCAACCGTTCGCGCCCTGCGCCGGGGCCTCCATGTCTACTGCGAAAAACCCCTCACCCACACGGTGGAAGAGGCTCGCCTGATCACCAAACTGGCTACCGAAAAGAAAGTGGCCACGCAGATGGGTACCCAAAACCACGAGCATCCCGGATACCTGCGGCTGGTGGAACTCATCCAGTCCGGTGCCATCGGGCCGGTACGCGAGGTGCATGTCATCACGGATCGCCCTGGACGCTGGTGGCCCCAGGGCATGGGAAAACCCTCAGCAGGGCAAAACGTCCCGGCACACCTCGATTGGGACCTGTGGCTCGGGCCGGCGGCCATGCGCGATTACAACGGTGCCTATGTCCCGTTCAAATGGCGCGGCTGGTGGGATTTTGGCTGCGGGGCCATCGGCGACATGGCTATCCACCTGATGGATCCCACCTTCTGGGCGCTGGAACTTGGCAAGCCATCCGGACCCGTCAAGGTGACATCCGAGGCGCCTCCGGCGAACCCCTTCAGCGCTCCCAAGTGGATGCACACAATCCTCGAATTCGGCGCACGCGGCAAGCTGCCGCCCGTGAAGGTGCACTGGTACGAGGGCGAAACCAAACCCGCTGCAGCCATCGCGGCCGACCTGCCCATGAACGGCTCGCTGTTTATCGGTGATTCAGGAAAAATCGCCATCCAGCACGACCATATGCCAAAGCTATTGCCCGAGGAGAAGTTCAAGGACTTCAAGGGACCGGATGCCTATCTGCCCAAGTCGCCCGGCCATCACCGCCAGTGGATCGAGGCCTGCAAAACCGGCGGCCGCACCGGCAGCAACTTCGCCTACGCCGGACCCTTCACCGAGTTGGTCCTCCTCGGCAATATCGCCCACCGCGTGGGAGCGACCATCGAATACGAACCGGCCACCGGTAAGGTCACCAATCTGTCGGCAGCCAACCAGTATCTGGGCAAGGAGTACCGCCGCGGCTGGGAAGTCGCATGACTATGCGCCTCACCCCCTTCCACGTTGCCGTCCCCGTCCGCGACATCCAGGAGGCCCGTCACTTCTACGGCCGCCAGATGGGTCTGCCCGAGGGCCGCTACGCCCCCACCTGGATCGATTTCAATCTCTTCGGCCACCAGTTCGTCGTTCACTTGGACCCGTCCATCGGCAAATCCGGCAAGGTCAGACACCACTTCAACCCGGTTGACGGCCACGGCATTCCTGTGCCGCACTACGGCGTGGTCCTGACAATCCCCGATTGGGAAACCCTGGAAAAACGGGTGCGCGGCTTCATCACCGATTTTGTCGTCGAACCCTACACCCGGTTTGCCGGACTTCCCGGCGAACAGAAAACCATGTTCTTCCTCGATCCCACCGGCAATGCCCTCGAATTCAAGGCCTTCGCCGATATTGAAAAATCGCTGTTTGCAAGCTGATTGGCTCCAACCGCCTCATCAGCCAATGGAATGGAGATCCCCATGCCAAAATTCCGGATACAGGTTCTCTGCCTCGTGTTGGCATGTCTGTCCCTCGGAGGGCTCCGGGCGGATAAGCCATCTTCAACCACCTTGGCAGGTCCTGATTTCGTGGCATTGGTACCCGGAGGAACCTTGGTTCTGGTGGGCGGGGGCACAACACCCCCCAAGGCGCGTGAGGCCTTTGTCGCCGAGGCCCGCAAGGGAACCGGAAAACTGGTCGTCATTCCCTCCGCCAGCGCTTCCAGCGGCGAAAAGCCACATGCCGAAATCCTCCGCGAATGGTCCATGGATTTTCCCAAGGCTGAAATCCTCAATTGCGCCACACGCGAGGAGGCACTGAAGCCCGGTTCGGCCCGGCAACTGGAACAGGCCCAGGCTGTCTGGATCGGGGGCGGCCAGCAAAGCCGCTTGGCTCAGCTGTACCAGGGCACCCCCGTCGAACGGGCCTTGAGAGAACTCCTCAGCCGTGGCGGCGTGGTGGGGGGAACCTCCGCCGGGGCCGCCATCCTGTCCAGGGTCATGATCGCCTCCCAGGGCAAACGGCCAGAGGAACCCGTGATGGCCACCGGATTTGATCTCCTGCCCCGGGTGATTCTGGACCAGCATTTCACCGAACGATCTAGAAAACCTCGGCTTGCCAGCGCGGTGAAGGCCCACCCCGGCTGGGTAGGCCTGGGGATTGACGAGGGAACTGCACTCCTTATCAACCGCCGGCTCATGGTTGCCGTGGGCCAAGGCGCCGTCCACGGGGTCTGGAGCCCGGATGGTCAAACCATCCGGGAACAGGATTGGACAGGAAAAGAGGTCGAGAATTCCATGGACGACCTGCCCAGATTGTGGCGTCAGGCCGCATGGGGTGAGCCATCCCCCCGCGGCAAACCCCGCGTGGAAAAAGGCGCCTTGGTCGCGGTGGGAGGGGGAGGCATGGTGCCCGAAGTCGTCGACAAATTCATCGAGCTGGCCGGCGGCAAGGATGGCCTCATCGTGGTGCTGCCCACCGCCGGTGAGCCGGGCGACAGCCTACGCGAAACCCGTCAGGCAGGTAGCTTTTTTACTCGAGCAGGTGCCAAAAATGTGCGGGCCTTGACCGGTGTGGCTCGATCTCAGGTCGATTCCGATGAGTATGTACGCTTGCTGGGGGAGGCAAAGGGTGTCTGGTTCGGCGGCGGACGACAATGGCGTTTTGTCGATGCCTACGAGGGAACCAGAACCTTGGAGGCAATGCGGGGCGTGCTGGCCCGGGGAGGCGTGATCGGCGGTAGTTCCGCCGGAGCAACCATTGTGGGTGATTACCTGTGCAGGGGTGGGCCCCTCGGCAACCGTGAAATCCTCGTGCCCGGATACGACCGTGGCTTGGCATTCCTTCCGGGGGTCGGCATCGACCAGCACTTCAGCCAGCGCAAGCGCTTCGCCGATATGGAACGCTTCATTCAACGCCATCCTGCCTTCGTCGGCATTGGCATCGATGAGGCTACCGCCCTCGTGGTGACGCCTTCAACCACGCAGGTCCTCGGCCCCGGCAAGGTGCATGTCTACAAACAGGGACGGGAAAAAAAGGCGTACGCCAAGGGGGATGCATGGGTTTTGGAATGAGCCAAAACCCGATGGAAAATTTCACCTTCCCCCTTGGTCCGAATCCTTCTCCGGTACAGCCCGGATACCCGAGGTTCGGGTCGAATCCGATTTGGGTTTGGCCCCTTCATCCAGCTTCTTGGCATGGAACCAAGTGCCAAACCGGGTATAGCACGCCTGGCAGCGTACCGGCGCTTGCAGCATCAACCGATAGAGGAAGTCTCCCGGTTTCGGGGAGGAATGATAAACCCGGTCGGACTTGCACCGAGGGCAGCGCGGATGATGGTGGCTCGAAAAGAGCATCTATTCCACCGCCTAAACTTCAACCTGAACGCCTTTGGAGACGGGACACCGGGGCGGGTGCTGTGCAAATCATGACGTGCAAAAGGCAAGTAAGGGTTCTTCCTTAAACACTTTTAATCTTTTGCCCCTAACCCGTCAAACACGAATTTCGATTTCCATTTCTCCCCAACCAGAAGAAGCTTCACCTTGTATTCAGGTTGAAATGGTACTGTGGGCCAAGGTGAAGCACTGCTCGGGAGCTGGAAACCGCCATGGCCTGTGTGCTGATCTTGTTGCTTTTGACCCATG
>CAWUOE010000042.1:0-14378 GCA_963923355.1 uncultured Gemmataceae bacterium
GGTTCGCCCGTTGGATACTGACCCGTCACCCGGAGTGGGCTTCCGCCATTGCAGACGAATTGGCCAACACTACCCCGCCGGCCTGGCTGGATGCCGAATTGCTTGGGACGCTGGTCCATGAACCTAAAATCCAGGCACTTGTGGGCCGTTGGCTGGAAACCGGGCGAAGTGAGCTGGCTTTGGAAGCCATGACCCGATGGTCTGGCAAGCAGGTTCCAGCCGCATGGGTAGATCCGGTGTTGAAGAGTCTCGCGTCTCCTCAACTCGAAACCCTTCGCATGACCTCGGTACTTGCCAGGAATGGAACACTCCCTGAAAGCTGGTTGAATCGCCTCGACTCGGTGGCAACCACGGGGCTTTCCTCACCACCGATCGGCTTATTAGCCATGGCTTCACTGCCCAAGGGGCGCGTTGAAAACGATGATCGCTTCGGTGCCATTGTCAAAAACCTCAAGGCCACGACGCCTGCTCCCCAACGGTTGGCCGCGCTGGAAGCCCTGGAGCGGGTGCAACCTTCCGCCCTGCAGTGGCGACTCCTCGCGGAATGCCTGGGAGAAACCAGCGTGGCTGACCAGGCCCGATTGGTCGGTCTTTTTCAAGGGAAAATTTCCCCAGCCGGGGAAGCCCTGGCACAGGCCCTGGTGGATGGCAAGATTCCCCCGACTGTTTCCACAGCCGTGTTGCGGACAGCCCTTTCGGGCCACAGCAAGGAAATCCGTGACCGGGTTGAAAGCACTCTGGCCCGGCGCGACCCCTCCGCCTCGGCCCAGCGCGCGCTGGTGGACAAACTGCTGGCAGAGCTTCCGAGCGGCGATGTCAACCGTGGCCACGAGGTTTTCAACAGCCCGAAAACCGCGTGCGCCTCTTGCCACAAGATTGGATACAAGGGCGGCTTGGCCGGTCCCGAACTGACCGCCATCGGCCGCATTCGGACGCGGCGGGATCTTTTGGAATCGATCATCGCACCCAGCGCCAGCTTCGTGCGCAGCTATGAACCAGTGACCGTGACACTGACCAGTGGGAAGCTGGTTTCCGGCTTGCCCAAAGGCGAGACAGCCTCCGAGATCAGGCTGCAGACCGGTGCGGACACCCTGGAAGTCATCCCGCGCGGCCAGGTGGAGGAGATGAGCCCCGGGGTGGTCTCCTTGATGCCAGCTGGAATTGACAAGCAAATCACCACCCAAGAGCTGGCCGACCTGATCGCCTTCCTGCAGGCCAGACAATGAACCTTGCGCCACCGGAGTGAGAGCCTTTGACCGTGTATTCGAAGCTGGTTTGTCGCATTCCCCAAGGTCCGGTGGATGTTGTGGGGGATGTGCATGGGGAAAGGGATGCACTTGTCGACCTGCTCAATCACCTTGGCTACGATTCTGCCGGACATCACCGTGATGGGCGCCGCCTGATTTTTGTCGGGGATTTGATTGACCGCGGGCCCGACAGCCCCGGCGTGTTGCGCCTGGTGCGCCGGATGATGGATGAGGCCGGGGCGCTGGCAGTCCTGGGCAACCATGAGATCAACCTGCTGCGGGGTTTGGACAAAGGGTTCGACAACGCGTGGTTTTTCCGGAATTGCCCGCCGGCCCAGCAGGCTGAAATGATCAGCCTGTTGACCGGCCTGCCATTGGCACTGGAGCGGGATGACCTGCGGGTGGTCCACGCCAATTGGCACGATGATTCGGTGGACTTGGCGCGCAATGCCAATTGCCCCATCGAACTGTTCGAGGAGCATGACGCCCTGATAGACGAATTTCTCAAGGGGGAACCTCCGGCCGATCCGGTGGAAGCGGGACTGCTGAAGCAGAACCAGAACCCGGTTAAACGGATCACCTCCGGCCCGGAAAAACGGGCCCTTGAGGGAAAGCCAACCGAGGGGGAAAGGGTCCACCAGCAGCGTGATACCTGGTGGGACAGCTACACGGGGCCACTTTGCGTGGTGGGCCATTACTGGCGCATGCAGGATCCGGCCAAACCATCGTCGAACCACCTGTTTGATGACAGCAGGCCGCACGCGCTGCTTGGCAAGGGCCATGTCATGTGCATCGACTACTCGGTGGGCAAGCGTTACCTCGAACGGCAACGGAAGGGACCGGATTTCAAAGGCCCATTCCATCTGCGCCTGGCAGCCCTGCGGCTGCCGGAGCGAACCCTGGTCTTTGACAACGGAACCACAGCGCCCCTTGGCTGACAAACCCGGAGCACCCGGCCATGTCTGAAGAGCCCTCCAAAAGCCGGATTTCCACCGCCTGGCTGACCGTGCTTCTGCTGATGCCAGTGGCTTTCCTGAACTACCTGGACCGGCAGATGCTGGCCAGCATGAAAGTGTCGGTGATGGGTGACATCAGCGACATCGAGACCCAAGCCAACTGGGGCCTGATGCTCGGGCAGTTCAAATGGGTGTATGCCTTCGCAAGTCCCCTGGGTGGATACCTTGCCGACCGTTTCAGCCGGCGGCTGACGGTTTGCGCCAGTTTGTTCCTCTGGTCGCTGATCACCTGGTGGACCGGTCGTGTGGAGAGTTTTCAGGAGTTGATGCACGCGCGGACGCTGATGGGACTGAGCGAGGCATTTTACATCCCGGCAGCGCTGGCGCTGATTTCGGCCCACCACGCCGGCCAGACACGTTCACGGGCCGTGGGTGCACACCAGATTGGCATCTACCTGGGTGTGATCGCGGGTGGGTTCGGCGGGGTGGTTGCCGACCACCCGGACCTGGGCTGGCGCAGCGCCTTCACCCTGTGCGGTGTTTTTGGAATGGTTTATGCCATGCCCCTGGTGCTGCTACTGCGGGACAAGTCGGGTGGCAACGAGAGCGAGGGCCTGAAGGCGCCCGGATTGGTGAACAGCCTGCCCTTATTATTCCTGAATGGATCGTTCATTCTGCTGGTTCTGTATTTCACGCTGCCGGCGCTGGCGGGTTGGATCGTGCGCGACTGGATGCCCGCCATCCTTCGGGACCGTTACGGAGTTTCGCAGGGTAAAGCGGGCGTGCTGGCCTCTTTGCCCTGGCAATCGGCGGCGATCCTCTTCGCGTTTGTGGGTGGCATTCTGGCGGACCGGATGATGGCCCGCACGGAACGGGGCCGGATACTGGTGAGCGCATTGGGCATGGCCCTGTTGGTGCCGGCCATCTTCGGCATGGGCATCGCCGGGACCCTTGGCATGGCTGTGGCAGCACTGGTTTTATTCGGTATCGGTTGGGGAATGTTTGACACCAACAACATGCCGATATTGTGCCAGATCGTGCCGGCCAACCTGCGGGCCACCGGGTACGGCATCATGAACCTGGTCAGCATCTCCTGTGGCGGTCTGGCTGACTGGGGATTTGGCAAACTGAAAGACCAAGGTGCCTCGGAGCCGTTGGTTTTTGGCACCTTCGCGGGGCTGGCCCTGTTGGCCGGATTGCTGGTGCTATGCATCCGACCGAAAAGCCCCGAGGAATTGGAACGGATGGCTTTGTGAAAAGCACGAAAACTCAGGCTATGCTGGGGGGATGACAACCCCTGCTGGTGATCCTGTCGGCGTGATTGGCCTCGGCCTGATGGGGACTGCATTCGCCCACAGGCTGATTGAGGCCGGTTATTTTCCTGTCATTTGGAACCGAAGCCCGGAAAAGGCAGCCGACCTGGTGGCCCGGGGTGCCCGCTGGAGCAATCAGCCCCTGGCCGAATGCAAGCGGGTGATCCTCAGCCTGTACTCCAGCGAAACGGTGGCAGAGGTCATCGGCCGGATGGGAGACGACTTGCGCGACGGCCAGGTGCTTATCGACACCACCACCGGTGAGCCGGACCATGTCGAGAAGATGGGGAAGGAACTCCTGCACCGGGGCGTGCACTACCTGGACGCGCCCATATCCGGATCCAGCGAGCAAACCCGACGGGGCGAGGCTGTCGTTCTGGTGGGCGGGCCCAAGGATGTTGTGGATTCCTGCCAAGACCTTTGGCCCGTCCTTGGTAAAACATTGCATCACTGCGGACCTTTGGGATCCGCCTCCCGAATGAAGCTGGTCACCAACCTGGTCCTCGGATTGAACCGGGCGGCCTTGGCCGAGGGGCTTGGATTCGCGCGGTCGATCGGGGTGAACCCGACAGCGGCACTGGAAGTGCTGCGCGGCAGCGCCGCCCAAAGCAAGGTGATGGACACCAAGGGTGAAAAAATGCTGCAGGGTGATTTCAGCCTGCAGGCCAGGCTGAGCCAGCACCGCAAGGATATCGAGATCATCGTGAGGGACGGGACTGCGGCCGGTTTGGAAATGCCCCTATCCAGTCTCCACCTGGTGTTGCTTCGGGAAGCTGAAAAACAGGGCCTGGGAAGCTTGGACAACAGCGCGATTGCCCGACTGTGGGGATTGGGAACATGAACGATCAGCCCCTACGGCCCGCCGCGAGGGTCTGGGTGTTGGCCGCTGTTTTTCTGGGTTTGTTGTTTGACGGTTTTGAACTGGGCCTGATGCCCGTTGCCTCCCTCTCGGTCTCCAAATCCCTGCTGGGAGATGATTTCACGCCGCAGGCCGGAGGAGACTGGTTTGCCCGATTCACCGCAGCCCTGATGCTGGGTGCCGCCGTGGGCGGGATTTTTTTGGGCGCCTTGGGGGACCGTATCGGCCGTGCGCGAGCCATGGCGGTGAGCGTGCTTTTTTACTCTTGTTTCGCCTCGGCAGGTGCCCTGGTGCGGACCCAGGAGGAAATGCTGATCTCACGCTTTCTGGTCGGTTTGGGTGTGGGCGGGATGTGGCCCAATGGCATGGCCCTGGTGAGTGAATGCTGGAAGGGAGCCTCAAAACCACTGGTAAGCGGTGTGATGATGGCTGGCCTGAACTCAGGAATCCTTCTTCTATCCCAATTGGCGAGGGTGTACCCGGTAACGAGCGACTCTTGGCGCTGGATTTTCCTCCTGGCCGGATTCCCGGCAGCATTGGGGCTGGCGTGTTGGTTCTTTCTGCCGGAATCACCGGCCTGGCTGCGGGAACGCGGGGCATCCCCAGTTCCCTCTCAACCCTTGTCAACCCTGTTTTCTTCAGGGATGTTGCAACGCACCCTTGCGGGAATCCTGCTCAGTGCCATCCCGATGGTGGGAGCATGGGCTGCCAGCAAATGGATGATCCCCTGGGCTGATGAGTTGGCCCGGGAAACAAACCCCGGATACAAGGCTGCCACGCAGGGTTGGTGGTCTGCCGGTGCCATCGCCGGCAGTGTATTGGGGGCACAACTGGCGGCATGGCTTGGCAGGGAACGCAGTTACTTGTTGATCAGTCTTGGCGCCTGGTTGTCCACCCTTGCCATGTTTCGCGCCACCGCCCCGCTGGAGCCACTTTTCCATCCAATCGTCCTGGCCCAGGGGCTGATTTCGACTCTCTTTTTCGGCTGGCTGGCACTCTTTCTGCCGGAACTGTACCCCACGCAGGTGCGCTCGGCGGGGAGCGGAATGGCCTACAACACCGGCAGGTTTGCCACGGCTTTCGGGGTGTTGGGGGCTGGAGCCCTTTTTCACTGGCTGGGGGGGAGTTATCCCAAGGTGGGGTCAGTCATGGCCTGCATTTACGGATTGGGCATGCTCGCCATATTGCTCGCTCCACCAGCCCGATTGGACGAAAGGGACTGCAAACCATGATTGCGACCGCCTTGTGTCTGATTTTATCCGTCACCAGGATTTCCCCAAACCAGGAAAAGGCGACCCTCGGTTACGAGAAGCTTCCCGAGGGTCTGAAAGTCACACTTGGTGATCGGCAGATGGCTACTTTCCTGCATGGTGACCCGAAAATCCGACGGCCTTTTTTTGCCAATTTGCATGGCACGGAGGGGACCCGTCTGACCCGCAACTTTCCCCCCCAGGAGGGAAAGGACGCCACCGACCATGCCACCATGCACCCCGGATTGTGGCTGGGTTTCGGGGATATCAGTGGACAGGATTTCTGGCGTAACAAAGCCTCCATGTCCTTCTTGGGGACAACCATAGAACCGAGACTCAAGAACGGTGTCCTTTCCTTTGAAACCAGCCACGCGCTGAAACGGGATGATGGGACAACCTTGGGGAACATTCTCAGCGCGTACTCGGTTCGTTTGGTCCCTTCCGGCGGCCTTGTCGTCTGGGAAGCGACCTTGCAAGCGGGCGAAAAAGGATTGGTTCTGGGCGACCAGGAGGAAATGGGTTTCGGGGCCCGAATGGCCACTGAACTGATTGAAAGCAAAGGGGGGACCATCACGCAGTCCAACGGTAAAAAGTCCGCGAAGGCCACCTGGGGGCAGGCGGCCAACTGGACCGATTACAGTGGCCGCATCAGCGGCAAGGATGCGGGGATCACCCTGATGGCCTCACCCTCTAATTTTCGGCAAAGCTGGTGGCACAATCGGGACTATGGCCTGATGGTCGCCAATCCGTTTGGCCGGGCCTCGATGAAGCAAGGTGCGAAAAGCGCGGTGGAACTGAAAGCCGGGGAAAGCCTGCGGCTGGTATTCGGCGCTGTCCTCCACGAGGGTGCCGACCATGACGCTGGGAAAGCCTATGCAGAATTTTTGCAGGCCACCGGGCAGGGACCGTTGCCAAAGGAAAGGTAGCACGCCTTGGGCGTGCTTGGTCGATGACCTGTAAACCGAAATGAACCAAACCCCGGAAGCAAATAAAACACCCCGGGAATAACCCGGGGTGTCAAATGAAATTGATCACGGACACCGATCAGGTGTCGATGATCTTGCTGAAGCGCTCGACAAAAGTTCTTTCATCCATGTTGCCGGCCTTGGCAAGGCGCTGGATGTTTTCAGGGTTTTCCACATCCCGACGATCGAGACGGATCATGTAGCGCCTGGCGCACTCATACCCCTCGCCCGTGACATCGACTTTGCGGGTCTGCATGCGCTTGGTCTTCGGATCGAGCATGGTCTCGAAGGGCAGGGGTTTCATCTTGCCGTCCACGAGGCTGATGATGGCGCCGTATTTCGCCGACTCGGGGCTGAGCAAGAATTTCACGGCGCTGTAGCCAAGGTCCCGGGTGTACTCGGCGTCGAACGGAACAGGGTCTGCGCAGCGCAGCTCGTAGCCGATCTCCTTCTCCGTGAGAGTCATGCTGATTCCCAGGGCCTTGAGCCGCTGGGAAACCTGATCCTTGATCATGCGGCCAAAGTCGACCTCCGCCATCCTCAGGTGGCCGTGGGGGTCCTTTTCGATCTTGCCATAACGGGCCAGTTGGGCCTCGCCCATGGCGACCAAAGCCTCCTCACCCAAAGCCTCGACCAAGCCCTCGGCCAGGACCGCCACGCCGTAATCCTGCCCCTTGCTGCTGCGCTTGATGATGGCACCCACCAGGATTTCGCAGAGGCTGTCCAAGGTGGGAGGCGCCTTGCGGAACTCCTCGGGAATGATGGTGAGAGTGGCGGCGGAAGACTTGCCGATACCAAGAGCCAAGTGGCCGGCGGCTCGGCCCATGCTGATCACGAAGAACCAGCGTCTGCTGGTCTTTGCGTCTTCCATCAGGTTGCGCACCAGGTTCACCCCGATCTGGCGAGCGGTCTCAAACCCGAAAGTCGGAACCGATGGCGGCAGGGGCAGGTCGTTGTCGATGGTCTTGGGAACATGGGCCACGCGGATGGATCCGCCACCGGCCCTGTAGACCTGGCTGCCCGAGTACGCGGTGTCGTCACCCCCGATGGTGACCAGGTAGCTGATATCCATCTCCTTGAAAACCCGCAGGACCGTCTGGAGATCCTGCTCGTTCTTGGCAGGGTTGACGCGGGCGGTGGAGAGGATGGATCCCCCCTTGATGTTGATGTTCTTCACATCGTCGACGGAAAGCGGTTTGACCTGGGTCTTGTCACCCTTGACCAGGTGCTTGAATCCCTCCATCACGCCGAAGACTTCCCAACCCTGTTGGGTAAGGGCCTCGATGGTGACGGCACTGATCACCCCGTTGATACCGGGTGCCGGACCACCACCCACCACCAAGGCCAATCGCTTCTTGCTCATCGACGAAAAACCCTCAATCAGAGATTGGTGACAGCTGACCACCGGAGGCACCCGGATCGGAACCATCAACGAGTCTTATTCTTAATCCAATTGGGCGAGATCTCCAAGCCGGCCAACGGGAACGATGGAAGGCTGGGAGACTTGGGTTGCATGGGAAGCTGAGATTTGGCAACTCCCATGGAGAGGCGGGATCAGGCGGCTCTTCTGGGCTTGTTGATGTCGAACAGGCCGAAAATTTCATCTTCTGACAGGCCCATGCTGATGGGTGGCCCGTTCTGGGCAATGACTTCCTGAAACAGCGCACGTTTCTGATCCAGCACCAAGGCAATCCGCTCTTCAATGGTATTCACGCAGATGTAGCGCGAAACGAAAACGGTGGACTTCTGCCCCAAACGGTGGGCCCGGTTGATCGCCTGGTCCTCGATGGCGGGGTTCCACCAGCGATCGAAGAGAAAAACATAGTTGGTGTACTGCAGGTTGAGACCGACCGACCCGGTTCCGTAGCTCATCAGGATGATCTTGTGGACCGGGTCAGCTTTGAACTTGTCGAGGATCGGCTGTCGTTCCGCCTGTGGGATCTTGCCGTGGTACTGCACCGGGTTGTGCTCCGCCAAGGCAGCGGCAATCGATTCGAGGGGCTCGACCCATTGGGAGAAGAGAATCGCCTTGTTGTTGGTGGAGGCGACCTCCTCCATGTCGGCGGTGAGTTGCTCCATCTTGGCGCTGGCGCCTGTGCGCGGGTCGAAGTTGCAGATCTGCTTGAGGCGCATGACCAACTGGAACACGTGCTGAACCGTGATGGTCTCGCCCAAGGAGTTGAGATGGACGATGCCTTCCTTCTCAGCCTTGTCGTAGGTTTCGCGCTGTTCAGGTGACAATTCCAGGTGGATGTCCCGGATGACCCGGGGGGGCATGTGGGTCGCCACCAAATCCTTCGTGCGGCGAATGATGTGATCCCGCACGATCTCGGACATCTGGCGGGGGTGAGCATCCGGGGGAATCAGTTTGGGATCGATGAACGAGAAGATGCTGGTCAGGTCCTCGACCCGGTTTTCAATGGGTGTGCCGCTCATAGCCCAACTGCGCGAACGCTTGATGGCCTTGGCAGCCTGTGCAGTCTTGCTGCTGGCACTCTTGATGCGCTGTGCCTCGTCCAGAACCACCACATCAAACTTCACATCCTCATCCAGGATGATCTCGTGGTCGCGGGTGAGGATCTCGTAATTGACGACCTGGACAGGGCAGTTTGACAGCTTCCACATGGCGGTGCGGGTTTCTGTATCGCCCGAAAACACCTCGAATGCAAGATCAGGAGCCCAGGTGCGGAGTTCACGGGTCCAGTTGATGACCAGGGGCTTGGGGCAGACCACCAGGGCACGCTTCAACATGCCGCTGCTGATGAGAAGGCGGAGGGACAGAATCACCTGAACCGTCTTGCCCAGACCCATCTCATCGGCAATCAAGGCGGCACTGCGGGGCATGAGGAACGCGATGCCCTGCAGCTGATAGGGGTAGGGCTTGAATGGAAGGGTGAGCCGCCCTTTACCCAGCATGCCTTCGAGTGGCGGTTGTAGCAGGGTCAGCAGCCGGTCCTTCAGACCTGCCATCGCGGCTGGCGGCTTGAGGCGAGTGACACTGTCGCCCACCTCCGCACCGTCGCCACCTTCAGCCCCTGGAGGCAGCAGGGAATTGTTCGGGACAGTCAGGCCACCCAACGGGTCCTCCGGAGATGCCATCGGGTTGATGCCGGCCGCGGCGGCAAAATCAAGCATTTCCTGAGTAGGCTGGACATCCGGCTCGTCCGGGGCAGCCTCCACCTCCTGCCCTTGGGAGACTGGGGTAACTTTGCCGGTCTTGCGGGTATTCAGATCGGGAGGTAACGGGAAGCGCCAACCCTGAGTCTGGATGCTGAAATCCAAGGCCCCCAACGTGCGTACCCACGGGGCATTATTCAGCAGTGTGATATTGCGGGCGGATGGAACCAAGGGCCGTTCCCACGTGTTGACCCGAACCAAACCGGGCCTTTCCAGTGGGGGAACCGCTTCGATGCACGGCTGAGCAACCTCGGATATCGCGGGATCGGGGCCGACCGGGGCTTGGTACCGAGGAGATTCCGCCTCGACCATCAACCCGGGGACCGTGGGTTCCAGCATGCGATTTTCCCGGGTGTTGGAAGGACCGGATGCCGGGCCGTGGTTTCCATCCATTGGATGGGACAACGGCGTCCATAAAACATCCGCCTGCATGTTGGGTGGATCGGACCGAACCGGCGCAGGCCTTGAAGCTATTGCCCCCCGAACAGCATGCACTAGCCTGAAAATGGATGGGTTGGGGCAATCCCTGACGCCAACGAGGATCGATCCGGTTCTTCCGGCGGTTATTGCGATTTGACCGGATTTTTTCCTGACATTTGCCCCGAGTGACACCCTCGCATGCATTCCATCATCCCGGGGGAATCTTTCGGCAGCGAGGGTGAAGGGGATACCCGCCACTGGGCCTCATTCGATACGCCCGCCTACGTGCGCCGCGGACTGAATGTTGAAACGGAATGGAACAGCCTGGCGGAAAAACTAAACAGAACCTGGAAGGAATGGACCGTGCCTTCGGGCAGGCTTTGCTCACAACTGCGTCATCAGGCGGATGGATGGGATTCCCTTGGTGGATGGCTTTGCGGCCCTGAGGATCTCGAACGGCTGCGCCTGTTGGACCAGCGGCTGGACTTCCGGCTGAAATATCCCCCAGCCAAGGCACTGTGGTTATGGCCGCTCAGGAGATCCATCCGGCGCCTGGCTCGAATGGTTGAGGACCTGAACGAAGCCTGGGCAAAACATTTGCACGCACAGGACCTGGAGGCGGTGAACCGGGCACGGGAACAGTACAACCGCTGGTACCTGCTTGAAAAGGAATGCGCGATGCGATCCACCCGGCTGGCTGCTGGCGGATTTAAGCCGTTTGCCCGGGTGGAGGCAAATGACCTGTTCCAACTGTTTCCACCACTACCGGTATTCCGGGTCAGGTGACCAGATTTCTGTCAGGCGGCAGATGTGCTGTGTCTTTTTTACCCCAGCGGATCCATCCCAGATCCTCGACAAATATCACATAGAGCACAGGCACCACCACTTTGGTCACGAGCGTGGCCAAGAGTAGCCCGACGATCTGGACATAGCAGAGTGGCTCCCACAGCGGCCCTCCCTTGATGGCCAGGGGAATCAGACCGCCCACGGTGGCGAGCACCGTGACAAGGACCGGCCTCAAGCGGACCAAGGCCGCATCGATTACCGCCCGGCGGAGGGGCTCGCCCCGCTCGTTGGCCTCCTCGATGTATTCAAACAACACGATCACATGGCTGATGATCACGCCGGCCAAGGAGGAAAGACCCAGGAGTGCAAAAAAACCCAGCGGAGTGTTCGACACCAAGAGGCCCATCAGTCCACCCACCATGCCGAACGGAACCGCCGCGAAGACCACCATTGGTTTCATCAGGCTGTTGAACTGCAAGACCAAAGCGAGATAAATGGCGAGGATGGAAGTGATCATGGCGATGCCCATGGAGGCAAAACCTTTTTCCTGCTCCTCCTTCTCGCCGCCGAAACTGTAGTGGAAACCGGCCGGCCAGGACTTGGACATGACCTTCAACTTCGCGTCCAAAAACTCGACTGTCTTGCTGGGGAGTACACCTGGAACCGTGTCACATTTCACCGTGATGCATCGTTCGTGGTCACGCCGGGCAATGATCGGGGCAACCGCTTCGGGACTGAAACGGGCCACCTGATCCAATGGCACCCGCTGGCCGCCATGCTGGGTGGGCACCTTCAACGTACGGAGGGCATCAAAGCGACTGCGCTCATCCGGCCGGAGCTTGAAAGTGACCGGAATCAGCCGATCCCGCTCCCGGATCCATGTGGCGGGCGAACCGGAAAGGGCAGCATTCATCAATTCAGCCACCGACTGGTTGGTCACGCCTGACAGACTGGCCTTCTGGGGATCGACCTGGAGGCCCAGTTGAAGCACCTCCGGTTCCCAGTCATCGGAAATATCGGTGGCTCCGGGGAATTCCCGCATGAGTGCCTTGCTTTCCGCGGACAATTCGCGAAGGGTGGCAATATCCGGCCCCATGATCCGCAACTGCACTGGAATTCCAATGGGAGGGCCGGATTCCAACTGATTCACGCGCACCCGGGCTTCGGCAATCCTTGGCGGCAATTCCCGCTTCAATTTGTCCGCCAAAGCAATGGTTCGGTGGCGGTCCGTGGTGTGCACCAGGACCTGTGCATAGTTGGAGGCCGGTTGCTCGGGGATGATGGATATCCAGAAGCGCGGCCCCCCGGCACCCACAAAGGTGGTGTAAGCCTCGACCTCTGCACCCAGGATGGCATCGGTCTCGGCGATGGCCCGCATCGCCTGCTCCCGGGACTGGGCGATTGATGCCCCCTCGGGCAAATAAAGATCAATCGTGAATGCGGAGTGCAGATCCTTGGGGAAAAAGTTGGTGCCGATCATCGGGATCAGGCTCATCGCCGTACCCAGAAAGACCACACAGGTGAGCAGCGAAATCCATTTGTACCGCATGCAGATTTCCGAGAAGCCGTTGTAGGTCCGGGCAAAACGGGAACCGCGTCCGCCCTCGGCCAGACTGGCTTCCATGCCTGCCTGGCCCCTCAGCAGGTAGTACCCCAGGAGCGGGATGAAGGTCATGGAAACGATGCGGCTGGCAACCAGGGAGGCTGTTACCACAACAGGCAACGAGTAGATGTATTCACCCACCACCCCGCTGACGATCAGTAGAGGCAGAAAGGCCACACAATTGGTGATGGTGGCGTAGAGAATGGCCCGTGATAGCTTTTGGGGCCCAAGCCAGGCAGCCACATCGCGTTTTTCACCGTGAGCCAACTCGCGGTTGATCGCATCACCAGCGACCACAGGATCGTCCACCAACAGGCCCAAGGCGATGATGAGTGCGGCGATGGAAATCTGCTGGAGGTCGATGCCGATGAGGGAGCAGAAGCCCAGAGTCATCGCCAGCGTGATGGGGATGGACAGCGCCACGACAAGGGCGCTCCGCCATTCCATGAAAACCAAAGCCACCGCCACAACAATCAGAATGGCTTCCAGTAGGCAGTTATTGAATTCGCGAATTTTGAGACGCACCCGTTCGGGTTCATCGCTGGTCCGCTCGAGACGCAGGTCGGCAGGCAAAACCCCCTTGAGTGAGGCGATCACCGCATCGACATCCCTGGAAAAATCTGCAATCTGCGTGCCCTTCACATGCCGAACAGCCAGGGTGATGGCGCGAGTGGTCCAGAGTTCCGTTTTTTCAACACCCTGTTGCCGGACCGGAATTGTTCGCTGCCCTGGCAACCCATCGAAGCCCTCAAACAAAAGCGTGGGTGGGTTGTCGGCTGGGGCCTTGATCGTGCGGAAATTCAGCGATCTGGGAGGGTCCTGGTAGCCACGGACCATTTCCACATGATCCCGCAGGTAGATCGGATAACCATCGCCGCGGTTGACAACCATGTCCCTGATTTCATCGAGACGGGCAAGCTTGCCTGTTGGTTTCACATTCACGCGCTGGGCGGGGAGTTCAAATGTGCCCCCCGGGGTATCAATATTCCTTTGGGCCAGCAGGCGACCCAATGACTGCAAATCCAGATTGGTGGTACCGGAACGGTGGCCGCTCATGAAGAGGTAAATGGCCTCTTCCACCACACCCATCTGCTCGATTTTTCCGACCTTTGGCGACTGGCGCAGGCGATCCTGAAGCAGGTCCGCATACTGACGGAGCTCCTCGTAACTGTACCGGGCGATACCTCCCGGCTGCCTTTGGCATTGTTCACGGAGGATTTTTGGCAGCTCCTCCAAATCTCCCACGACCACGCCGGGCCAGATGTCGGGGTGGCCCAATCCCGAACCCAGGTAATCGCTTTGCCAACGGCCCATCTCGCGCTGCAACCGATCGATACCATGGCCCGGTTTGATGCGGAAGTCGATCAAACCCACACCCAACAGGCCGTGGTATTGGCCGTCCTCGATGATGCCCTGCTGTTCGAGACGCAGTAGGGCGGACCGCCCCAAACGCTCCACGAGCCCCGGATCTATCGTGACCGGATGGATGAGGATGCCCGTGTGGCGGTTGTCCCGCAACATCGCGGGCCTGCCGTACCTTTCCTTCCTCAGCCTGGCGACGATCACCTCGGCACGCCGATCCAGCTCAAAATCAGAGACAGGCGGGCTGGAGAGAGTGAGCAGGACCGCGACCGTATCCCCGAAATCCTTGTCCAAGCGCGGGCGCAGCGGCTTACCTTCGGCAGTGGGCAGGTCATTCATGGCGGACAACTTGTTGTCCAAGTCCTGCCAGACCAATTCTGCGTTTTTGATGGTGTCGTAGAGATCGACAAAGACGATCGACAGTCCCTGCCTGCTGATGG
>CAWUOE010000043.1:0-14341 GCA_963923355.1 uncultured Gemmataceae bacterium
TTCTGCTTCCGGCGGATTTTGGAAAGTGGGATGCGGAATCCCGCGATTGGGCCCAGGTTCTCCCTGTCAATTGGTTGCCCTTCGCAGGTGCGGGCTGGGCACTCAGCCTGGCAGCGCGCAGTAGTTTTGCCGCGCCAGGCATGGTGGCGGGGCTGTCCTTTTTAGGGTGCTGGATTGCCGGGTGGACCGCCATCCAATTTTCCGGATCGGGGCAGGGGAGGGGACTGCCCTCATTTGCTTTGGGGGCGTTTTTCGCCACGGCTTTCACGGCCATCCTGTGCCGGTTGGTCGCCAAGCCCGAAGCGCGAACCCTTGGGAAATTCCCCACCGGCCCACTCAGTTTCATGGTGACCTTGTTCCTTTCCGGATGCGCCACAACGGTATGGATGTCCAAAGTCGGGTTTTCACCCGCATGGGAGGCGGCCCTTCTATTCGCCGGCAGCCTATGCGCCTGGGTTGCCCTGGCGCTGCTTGGCCGCAATTTGTGGGGCGTGGCCTCCCTGAGCTGCCTGCTGGGCAGTATCGCGTACCTCGCGATCTACATGCACAACGGGGTTCCGATCCTGTCCTGGTGGCCCTTCATGGCCAAGTTCACCGGACTGGGTTTAAGCATCGGAACTTTGGGATGGTGCCTGGCCCAAGGGCGCTTTCCCAGTCGCAAAAGTCTGCCTTTTGTCTGCGTGACCTCGCTTGCCGGTGTGGTTGGCTGGCTACTGCCCACCCAAGCCCTGGTGATGGCCACCCTGGTGGAACCGTCGTGGATGTCGGAAGTGATTCGGGCTCCCCTCGCTGGCTGGTGGAACCTGCCTTTGGCGGTTTTCTCGGTGGGGATGGCGTGGTGGATGCACCGCTCGCTGCCAGGGATGCGGCCGGAGATCTGGTTGACCCAGTTCGTGCTCATTTTCGCAGGGATCGCCACCGCCTGGGCCACCCTGGGCCTGGACACCGAGGAAAGCCCGCGGGGAGTATTGGCGGTACTTGGTTCCTGGTCCCTGGGGGCCATGGCCCTTGGCCTGTTCCGGAGCCGATGGTCCTCGATTTTCGCCACGGTGTTTCTGGGTTTCGCCTGGTTTCTGGCGTGGAGCCAGACCGGCCGCCTGCCATCGGCCTCGCCGTTGTGGAGCCTGGCTCCGGCCTGCGCCGCCTGGCTGATGGGATCCTTCCACAGCCTCATCCACGGCAAGCGTTGGGTGATGCTAGGTTCGGCCGGTTCCGTCATGGCGGGACTCTCTGCATGGTCGGCGTTCGAGTCCGTCCATCTCGGGCCAGGCCTGCTGATCGGCGCGCTGTTGATGGCACTCAACCTGATGGTGTTGGAGGTGCGGCACAACCGTGATTGGCTTGCCCCTCAAAACTACAAGAAAGCGCTCCGCTTGCGGGAACCCTCCCTGTGGCTGGGGATATGCCAGACCCTGATTCTGGTCGGCAGTTTCCTCACAGTCCGCGAGTCAGGCCACGGCGGCTGGTTGGCTGTTGGATTGGCAGCCCAGTCTGTCATCCTCTGGATTGTGCGCGGCAGCGCCTCCTCAACGCTGGCCCAATTGCAAGGCTTTGGTGCCGCTATGACGGGAGGTCTCATTGCCTTGGGTGCGGGTGAGAGTCTGGATGCCCAAGCCTGGTTCCCGAGGATATTGGAGGCGGTGCCCTCCCTGGCGTTTTTTGTCCCCGGAGCCCTGGCGGGAATCGGAGTCCAACTCCTTGTTTCCAGGTTGACCAACCGGTCCATGGACCGCGGACCCCAGTTTGCCTTGGGCGTCCTTGCCTTGCCGGCCCTGTTCACCCTGGGCCAATCCGTATTTCCCTCGACAGACCCTTCCCAATGGGTTTTGGCCCTTGTCACATCCATCCTGTGGCCAATCTTGGCGTGGTTTACCGGCAACCAGGCTGTCCATGGATCCCGCCAGTGGTACCAGACTGCCCTGGTTGCCATGCTAATCCCCGTCACCCTGGTGGGTATCAGCCTGTGTGGATTGTCCGGGGTAGGGGCTTATCCCATCTGCATGGCAGCCACCCTTGCCTGCGCTTTGATCGCCGGCTGGTGCCTGATCGCACCGCATGTTGAGGTTTCCTGGTCGTTGCCGGCACGCCAGGCGTTCACCACCACCGGCAGGCGCCTGTTGGGTTTAGCCCAGTTCCCCTTGGTTTTGATGGTTGGCTTTTCCCAGGACCAAGGGGATTCCGGTTTTTCCGGAGGCTATTGGTTGGCCATGACAGGTATCTGCCTTGCCACCTTGGTGTCAGCCATTTCGGCCAATGAGCAACGGAGTTCCCGCAAGGCGATGCGCTTGCAAGCCTTTTGCCTTTCCTTCGTCTTTCTGGGTTGGGTGTGGGTCTGTGGCATATTGCAGTTCACCCCCCCGATGGGCAGAATCTCCACGTTTCTGTTGGGATCAGCCTGTATCCTGCTGAGTGCTTCCCCAATGAAACTCGTTTCCCGGTGGAAAACCGTCCTCCAAGTCGGTGGCACCTTCCTGCAACTGGCCCTTTTGGCTGGCATCGGGGCCTCCCTCGTGGTTGGGACCAACGAGGTAGGTTTGCTTGCCAATTGGGGGGTAGACGCCTTCACCCTCGATTGGAAACCTTGGGTGCTGGAAGTTTCACTTCTATCGCTTTTGTTGGGAATCATGGGGCGCTTCGGTGCCGGAGATACCTGGCACCCTTCGATACGGATGGCCTTCCTTGCCTGGGCAGCCGTGGGCTGGATTGGCCTATCTGTCGCCACGCAGGGTGCGACTGCTCCGGGCTTTCTCCTGGCAACCGCTGGAATGGTATCCGGGGCTTATCTGGCCAGGCGCCAATCAGGGGTCATTCCGTTGAAGGGTTCTGAAATCCTGAATCGGGATGTGGCCTGAACGCCCGGGCTTCCACCTGGCAGGCCACTTTTTCGGGTGAGGGAAAGGTTCGAAACCAGGCGATTCCCGGGTGGTTGAATTCCAGCTTCCCGGGATTTCCCTTGCACACCAGCAGCCATGGCAGGTCGGCCTTTGCCTCCAACGCTTGCACCAGTCTTTCCAACTTCTCCCGGCCTGGGGTTGCCAGGATTTCCAAGAAAAGGCGCTCCCCGGATGCCTGTTTGCACAGTTCAAAATCGGGGACCCAATAGACCGAATCGCCGCAGGGGATAACCCGTCGCGATAGTTCCAATTGCCAGCCGGACCCCGCTTCGTTCCACAGTTTGTGGAAACCGGCCACCTCCGGGGTAGGTCCTTGGTGGGTCTGATGCCGGGTGGGCAGCTCCGCCGTACTGGCAGTGTATTCCCACTCCACACTTTTTTTTTGTTTTTTGCCCCATTGAACCCGTGCCGAAACACGCACTCCTGCAACAGCCAGGGCGGTTGGCAAAAAACAGGCCAGGCGGATCCCGTATTTGGTGGTTGAATCAAAAAGGCTCAAAGGGCCGTCGAGCTGGATATCCATCCCGCCGGTTTTTTCGCCCGGGGAAATCCGCCAATGCAATTGGTGGAACTTGGCGGCCTGCACCAGCGCGCGCAATTGCCGGCTGGTTCCTGCCTCGAGGTGGACTCGCAGGACCTCCGCACGCAGGAGCATGCCCTGGGCCAGCGCCAGGTTGTACTCGCCCACGAGGCGCTCCCAAGTGATGTCCTCGAAGGACGATACCAACTCGTTGCCCGGCACATCCGCATAAAGCATGTGGAGCAACGTTTCCGGATCGATACCGAGGATGGCCGCCTCCGAGGCAACCAGCGATCCCCTGGCCGGTTCATCCAAGCCACCAGCCAGGCGAATTTCCGCAGCTTTGGAAAACAGTTTGAACCGGTTTTCCCAACCAAGTTGCAGCGTGGGGGAAACCAGGGTGCACCTGGCCTCCAAAACCCTCGCCAGGCCCTTCCATACCACCGGCTGATCCAATGGCTCCACGAGGCCGGCAACTTCCTCGCGCAGACAAGCCAACGACAAACCGCCCGCTTTGCGGAATAGTTCTAGGAGCGGCTCCGCAGAATGCCTGGCTTCGGCGTCCCCCGTGCGCAAAAAAAGCGGCCTCAATTTTCCCCGGTAAAGGCTGGCCCGGAGAAGGTCACTGGTAAGCATCGTGCCTGCGCCTGCGATTGCTGACAAACTCTTCCTTGGTGCCCCGAACCACCACCTCATACAGCACGGCCTTTTTACCCTCATGACGCCTGAGAATCCTGCCCAGGCGTTGGACGTGCTCGCGGACTGTGCCGCTACCGGACAACACCACAGCCACGCTGGCTGTCGGGACATCCACCCCCTCGTTCAAAACCCTGCTGGTGGCCAAGACAGGCAGTGTTCCCTCGTGAAACGCCCGCAAGAGGGCCTTTCTCTCCGCCGGCTTGGTCAGGTGAGTCAGGGCGGGAACCAAAAAACGGCGGGAAATCCTGTACACCGTGGCGTTGTCCGCGGTGAATAAAAGCACACGATCCTTATGGTGGGTCTGGAGCAATCGCTCCAGGGCTTCCATTTTCGCCTCGCATTGCTGGAGCAACCGGCGCTGGAGCAGGAAGGCCTTGAATGCCCTCCTGGCCTCCATGGTGCGGGAGCATTCCCGGAGAAAACGATTCCATCCGCCAGCCCCCCCTAGGCTGTACCCCCGTGAGGCCAGATACTCACCCAGAAGGAGACCCTCGTGGTCGTATTGTTCCCTCTCCTCTGGCGACAGGTCGACCCAGACCCGTTCGGTCTGGTAATCGGCCAAGTGGGTTCCTGAAAGTTCCGAAATGTCCCGGCGATAAACCACCGGTCCAATCAATTCATCCAGAACCGAGTGACCTCCATCTTCACGCTCGAGGGTTGCGGTCAGTCCCAGGCGAAAAGGGGCGATCGCTCCCTTGGCGGACAACTGTGTGGAGGCCCCGGGTAGGTGGTGCACCTCATCAAACACCAGCAAACCAAATTGATTCCCCCAGCGTTCCACCTGCAGGTAGGCGGAATCGTAGGTGGCCACCGTGATTTCCCGCCATTCCAGGCACCCCCCGCCCGCCAATCCCACCTCTACCCCAAACACCTTGGACAATTGCCCCTGCCACTGGTGCATGAGGTCGATGGTAGGGCATACCACCAGCGCGGGGCGTCCCGCCTTCTGGATCGCCAATTGCGCGACCAGGGATTTGCCGGTCCCGGTAGGAAGAACCACAACGCCGCGTCCACCGGCATTCCACCAGCCATGCAACGCGGCCATTTGGTGCTCAAAGGGTTCCCTGGCATCCCGGGGAGTGAATGGCCTCCGGTCGTAAGCCCTGGCCTCATCCAAAAATGGAACCTTGTTCCCCACCAGCCACTCCACCAAGGGACGGTAACGGATGGCGGGCAGGCGATGGACATCGTCCTGCGGGTCCAATCTCAACTCCGGAAACTGCCGCGCGATTGCCTCCAGGGACTGTTGATTGGGAATATGAAGACCCAATGTTCCAGAATCAAAGCGCAAAAGGACTGAGGTGGAGCTTCCGGTGGCCATAATGTTCCCATTTTAAAAGGAGAACGAACCAAAGGCCCAGATATCTCATTCAAAACACTGATAACTTGAATTCAACCCTGTGTCAGACAGAACGGCCCGCACTCCGGATTTGAAAATCGATACAATCTCCGCGAGGGAACCTTTTTAGAACAGGGGCTGCGGAATCCCGAAATTCGGCTCCTCCACCATGGTCAAACGGCATGCTTTCCCACCCACTGAAGGTATTTTCCGGCCGAGCCAACTCCCCGCTGGCCTCGAGGATCGTGAATCACCTGGGTGACACCCTCGGGTCGATGAGTGTGACCAACTTCCCGGACACCGAGACGATGGTCCGCATCGACGAGGATGTCCGCGGCAGGGACATCTTCATCGTCCAACCCACCTGCCCACCGGTGAATGAAAATCTGGTGGAACTACTGGTGATCATGGATGCGTTCAAACGGGCCAGCCCGTCCCGCATGACCGTGGTTCTTCCCTACTACGGTTACGCCAGGCAGGACCGGAAAGATGTCGGGCGGGTTCCCATCACCGCCAAACTGGTGGCAAACCTGCTGACCAGCGCGGGAGCGGACAGGATTTTGGCCCTGGACCTGCACGCGGCCCAGATCCAGGGATTTTTTGATATCCCGGTCGATCACCTCCACGCGGGGCCGGTCCTCAACGAGTATGTTCGCAGCCTGAACCTTGCCCCGTCTGATTATGTGCTGCTGAGCCCCGATGAGGGCAGCATCAAGAAAACACTGAACTACCAGAAAAAACTGGGAGGTTCGATCGCCATTGTGGACAAACGGCGCTCCAGCGCCACCGAGACCAATCAGGCCAACCTGATCGGTGCCAGCCTGGAAGGCAAAACCGTTTTCATCTTTGATGACATGATTTCCACCGCCGGGAGCGTGGTGGGCGCGGCCAACGTCGCCAAACGGAATGGGGCCAAGGAAATCTATGTCCTGGCAACCCATGGGGTGTTGTGCGGCAACGCGATTGAAAGACTGCGGGATGCCCCGATCAAGGAGGTGGTGATCACCGACTCCATCCCGCTTCCACCGGAAAAACAACTGCCCAAAATCCGGGTGCAGTCCGTTGCCGCACTCCTGGCGGAAGGCATTCGGCGCATCCACCACGATGAATCAGTCAGCAAGCTGTTCCTGTGAGCGGAAATAGCTGAAAAAAGGCCTTTTTGAGAAATTTTAGGGCCATTTCACGCAAGGCTTGAAGGCCGGTCCTTTGGCTTCAGGCCGTTTTTCCGCCGCTGTTCATCCGGCGCAGCAACTCGTCAAACAGGGTTCCGCCCAGAAGCGCCAATCCGATCACCGAGAATTCCAGGTCGCTGGGAACCCCAGCGAAATTGACCAGATTTTGGAGCAGGGGCAAAACCGCGGTACCCAGCACCATGCCTACGACGGTTCCCTCGCCACCGCGCAGGCTGCTGCCGCCAAGCACTGCCCCTGTGATGGCATACAACTCGTAAAAATTCCCGGCGGTGTTGGGGGAGGCCGTCCCAACATCCATCAGGAACAGCAGCCCGAACAATCCAGCCAACC
Organism: uncultured Gemmataceae bacterium; assembly: GCA_963923355.1. GTDB lineage: Bacteria > Planctomycetota > Planctomycetia > Gemmatales > Gemmataceae > UBA6894. The sequence continues at coordinate 6,976 of CAWUOE010000043.1, forward strand.
CGGCGCACAGGGTATAGGCAAGAACCTTGTAGGCATCGGTGTTGATGCCGGCGTATTTCGCGCCCTTCTCGTTGAAACCAATCGCCAGCATGTAACGACCATGGGTGGTGGCATGGACCAGCACCCACGCCAGCAGGGCGACCCCGAACAAAATCCAGGCGGGCATCGGCAGTCCCAACCAATGGCCGCTTTCCAACTGGAAAAACCCAGAAAGATCCTGTCGCCCGCCAACGCCAACATCGCGGCAGGCATCGCGAAACAAGGCCTCACCCTCGGGCAAAGCACCGGTCAGCCATTCCCCCACCTTGTCGAATCGGACCTGGGTGAGGAACTTGGCGAGCCCACGCCAAAGGAACAAACCGCATAGGGTCACGATGAACGGCTGCAGCCGCAACTTGGTGATCAAAAGTCCCTGGCCCAATCCGATGAGTCCACTCCCCGCCAGGACGATCAGGCTGGCGGTCACCGGAGACCATCCGGCCTCGAGGAACAACCCGAAACTGACCGCGGAAAGGCAAACCACAGAGCCGATCGACAGGTCGATCCCTCCGGTCAATATGACCAGTCCCACCCCGATGGTGATGATGCCCCGCTCGCCGATTCGGCGGGCCAGGTTGTTGAGATTTTCATTCTGCAGGGAATTGGGGTGACTGTAGGCCAATAGCCCCAGCAAAACCATCAACAACCCGATCACCCCCAACAACCGTTGGTAGTGCGACCAGTTAATACCCGATTCCTGGGACTTCATTATCGCCTCCCGCCGGGCAACGCTTTTTCCCCAGCGGTGCCTGTCGCCAGGCCCATCACCGCTTCCTCGGTGAAATCGGCCCTGCCCAGCTCCCCGGCAAGAGCCCCCTCGTGCATCACCAGAATCCGATCCGAGACCGACAAAACCTCCTCCATGTCGGAGGAGATCATCAATATGCCCATACCCTTGGAGGCCAGGGATCGCATGATTCGGTAAATTTCCTCCCTGGCCCCCACATCCACGCCCCGGGTGGGTTCATCCAGGATGAGCAGCCTCGGGTTCCTGGCCAGCCATTTCCCCAAGACCACCTTCTGCTGGTTGCCTCCCGAGAGCATTCCCACCGGCTTGGCGGCGCTGGGGGTTTTCACCCCCATCCCGGAAATTTGGTCGGCCACCATGCGCCTTTCTGATTTTCCCAAGACAATACCCAGGCGATTCAACCAATCCAGATTGGGAAGGGAAAGGTTGTAACCAACGCCTGTTTCCAGGAGCAGGCCGTGGCCACGCCTGTCCTCGGGCACCAGGGCCATGCCCGCGTTGATCGCACGGCGGACATCGTTGGGAGGCAGCTCCCTGCCTTCCACCAGAACCCTGCCGGCGACCCTCTTGCGCAGACCGAAAAGGCATTCGGCCATCTCCGTGCGCCCGGCTCCCATCAGGCCAGCCACACCGACGATTTCGCCAGCCTGTACCCGGAAGGAAACCCCATCCCCGCCGGACTGGCTGTGTCGCAATCCCTCGACCTGCAAGGCCGTGCCCTGGGATGGGATGTTTTGGCCGGATGGGGCTGGCGGCTTGATTTCCCGGCCGACCATCAGCTTGATCAGGGCATTGTGCGAAATCTGGCTACGATCCAGATTGCCCGCGTTTTTGCCGTCCCTCAGGCCGATCACCCGGTCCGCCATCCTGCCCACCTCACCCAACCGATGGGTGATGTAGATGATGCAAACACCTTGTGACTTCAGGTCCCTGACCACCCGCTCCAATTGATCCGTTTCCTTTTGGGTGAGGCTCGATGTGGGCTCATCCATGATCAGGAAACGGACGGTCATGGACAGGCTGCGGGCGATTTCCACCAGTTGTTTCTGGCCGGGTGAGAGGTGCGAGACGGTGGTACCCGGGTCCAACCTCAGGCCCACTTTCTCCAGAAGCTTTACCGCTCCTTTTCTGGTCGCCGCATGATCGATCAGGCCCAGTGGACCGCCCCACCGGATTTCCCGACCCAGGTAGAGGTTGTCAGCGATGGATAGGTTTTCCGCCAGGTTCAACTCCTGGTGGATCAGGCTGATGCCCGCAGCCATGGCTTCGCGGGGGGATGGGAAGGAAACCTCTTTGCCATCAAGGAAAAGTTGTCCCCCATCCGGCTGGACCACGCCGGACAGGATTTTCATCAGCGTGGATTTGCCGGCCCCGTTTTCGCCAATGATGGCGACCACCTCGCCGGGGAAAAATTCGGCCGATACCTGATCCAGGGCCTGGACACCGGCGTACCGCTTGCTGATCCCTTTCGCCTCGAGGGTGGGACGGATGGACGCGCTGGTCATTTGCCCAGGGTCTTTTTCAATTCTGCCTGGAATTCATCCACGTTGTTTTTCTTGATGACCTTGTGGGCAACATCAATGATCCCACTGGAGGGAGCCTTGAAACTGGTGGGATCCTTGGCCAGTTTGGCCATGATTTTCACCGACTGGAACCCGAACTGATACGGCTGCTGGACAACCGTCCCGACGATGGATCCGTCGCGGATTCCATCCAACGTGACTTCCTGTTCATCAAACCCGACAATCCGAACCTTGCCCACCCGCTTGGCATCCTTGACAGCGGAAAGGATCGCGGGAGGGTTGTAAGCCCAAAGGCCAACCATGGCCAGATCCTCGGTGGCGGTGTTTTTGGAAAGCACATCGGCAGCATTATCCTTGGCTTTCTTCTGGTCGGTTCCATCGGTGTAGGTACCTATCACCTCGTACTTGCCGTAGGTCTTGTTGTCCGGGCAGTCACGAAGCCCCTTGGACTCGGCGAGTCCCTCCAAAACATCGATGACTCCCTGGCGGCGCTCCTTGGCGTTGGCGGGGTCCATCTGCCCCACGAATATGGCCACCTTGCCGCCGTTGGGCATGGCCTCCTTGACCAGTTCGCCCACAGCCCGCCCGGCCTGGAGGTTCGCGGTTCCGAGGTAGGCCAGGCGGCTGCTCTTGCTGGCATCATTGTCCACGCAAAGGAGGGGAACTTTTTTGGCGACCGTGTTGAGAAACTCGGTCTGATTGTCCGGGCTGATCACGCTGACGGAAATCGCCTTCACGCCCTTGGCCAACAAATCCTCAATGATGCTTTTCTGGCTGGCGGCACTGGCATCCTGGGGGCGCTTGAAAACCAGGGTGACTCCCTCCTCCTTCGCAGCCGCCTGCGCACCGGCTTCGCAAATCGTCCAGAATTCAGCCGGATTGTTGGAAACAAAGGCGACGGTATCCCCCCCCTTGGCCTGCGAACCGCCGGATTTTCCAGCCGGTGGCTTTGAACCACAACCGGACAGGACCATCGAAAGGGCCATCGCGCCGACCAATCGAAGTATCTTGGGCGCAGGAAGGGAGAAGGCGGTCATCATGTCAACAATTCCCCGTTGGTGAGTCACACCCAATCCAGGATGGGCACCACCCACCACATGGAACGATGTCCTCTTAGGCCAGAATTCGCTCGGTAGCCCCAGCTTAAGGGAAGGGCTGCTGACTGCAAGAGGCTGAATCACCCTGCTGGGGTGTACAAAGGCTGCCCATTGGCAGCCAATCGGCGTGGAAATCAAACCACGCCTTTACCGGACTGCCTGCGTAGGTCACGAACTTTTGCAGGGTCTTCCGCCTGAAAGCCTGAACGGCGAAGGATTTCTTCCCCAAGGCGAATGCTGTCGGTGGTCTTTAAACCGTAGCTCAGGTCGGGTGCCGCCTCCACCCCCCTGCTTTTCCTGGACAGAATGGCCGCTTCAGCCAGTTGGACCCCATCCGCAGGGCCGAAGGAGCCCCCATCCCGATCCATTCCTCCCGCCAACGGGCGCGGCGTGGAAGAACCAGGTTTAACACGCGTCGCCAAAGACTCCTGTTCCACCACCATCCTTCCCAGTTCATCCGAAAGGAGGGCGGCCAATTCACCATCGCCACATTGTTTGGAAAGGGACTCGCTGATCACGACCACCTTGGCGGCCTTGTGACTGAGGACCAGCTTGGCTTCTCCGGTGGTTTGGAATATCGGATGAACGCCCAGTCCGGGGTTTTTGGTGAGAATTTCATGGCCGATTTTGGCCACCCGAACCGCTTCCCCGGTGGTTGCGGTTTGTTCACCCGGCTTGGGTGGTTTGACGGGAAGATTAGCGGGCAGTTGCCCGTTCTCCTTCGCCTCGGCGGGGATGTTCCACGAATCGCTCACACCAAGCCCCAGGCAGCCAGTTGAGCCCGTGGAGGCAAAAATCGCCAAGAGAATAAATTGAGATATGCGCATGCACGAGCTCCTTTCGCAGGGAGTTCCCATGCACCTTTGGGTCGCCACTGTCTAGACCAAGATTCGCAAAACAGCAATAAAAATATGTCAAGATATACGCAAAAGCACTTTTCCCTCTTTACCAGGTCGATCCGCCTCCTCAACCGCCGATCGATAATCCTCAAAAGCAAACACCTTGCCGACAGGGCTTTGAAGGACCCCTTTTTTCATGGCTGCTGCAACCTGACGAAACGTGGACCACATGGTCAGTTTGCTTTGATCCTGTGTCCATTCCGAAAGCCAAAAACTCTCCACCTTGCGCATTCCAGCCATCAATTGGCCGGAATGCACCGGAATCGGCTCACCGGATAGCCTGCCGTAGAGGATCAGGCTGCCGTGGCGCCTGAGAGTCGGAATAAAAGCGGCCCCGGTAGCACCTCCTACAGGATCCAAGGCCGCGTGAAGGTTTTCCTTCCCCAAGGCCGCCTGAATTTTGCCAGTCAATTCCTCCCCCGACCCGACAATCACCTGGTCCGCGCCCAGGGATTCCAGGATCGGTCGCTGGTCTTCCCGGCGGACAATGTTCAGCGTTTTGAACCCGAGCTCTTTTCCCAGGCGAACCACCATTTGCCCAACGGCGCCTGCCGCGGCGCTTTGACCGATCCAGGAGCCCTTGGGTGGGCGGATCATTTTCCGAATCATGGCCCACGCGGTGACAGGGTTCACAAAAAAGGAAGCGGCTTGCTCGTCCGGGATTTCCGAATCCAGCGGAATCGCCCGAATAGCCGGAATCACGCAGTGGGTTGCCCAAGACCCGCCATCCTTGGCAATGACAGCCACCCTTTTTCCTTGGACACGCCAAGCCAGGGGCCCTTTTCCAGACTCCACCACGCCGACGCCTTCAAATCCTGGACAACAGGGCAAGCTCGGCTGGCGACCATACCGGTTGCGAATCATCAAAAGATCCGACGGATTGATCGGGGCCATCACCATGCGAACCCGAACCTCATTCCAGCCGGGTTCCGGGAGAGGTGATTCGACAAAACCCAGTTTGTCTTTGGGCTCACCCCATTCTTGAACGACCAACGATTTCATCTGATCACCAAGTATATTTGATTATTTCTATTAAAACCCAAATCGATGTAAAGGCAGGCAAACCCTACGGACGATACCGGATGTAACGATCATTCCGTCATCAGCCATGGGTTCGCCATTCATGCTCAACCGAAATGCAGGAGGTGAATGACGATGGCATTTGCCTCCCGAAAAATCCGCGGTTGGTTTTGGGTCGCCCTTTTGGGGACGACCTGCCTGGAAACCGGCTGTTCTCGGAGATTTTACAGAAACCGCGCGGACAAGGATGTGGACTCCGTTTTGGCGGGAAAGGACCACCATCCGGCCTGGAAAATCGAGGAGATGAATTACTATCCGGACCCAAGATCCAGGTTTGCCTCACCAGGCAACCAGGATCGACCTCCAATGCCTCCGGATGATCCGGCCGCCCTGCAGGATTCGCCAAGACCCCAAAAGCCCGGCAAACAGGGAACCGCGTACATCGAGGGAGCGGGCTACCTGGACATGTTGGCTGCCTGGGACACCCTCAACCGGGAAAACCTGAAACTCAAGAAACGGAAAGACACCTCGCTGGCCAGTGATGATGAATCCGGGACATCGCGGCGTGGGTCCGGCTACGGTTCGGATGCCTGGGAGAGCGATAAACAGTTGGCGGATGCCTTGGGCCAGCAACCCGGAGCCATCGATGTCCGTGGTGAGAAGGAAAGCCCCGGCGCACAACCCGCCTTCCGGGTCACCCTCGAACAGGCCAGCGAACTCGGCCTGATCAACAGCCGCGAATTCCAGACCCGCCGGGAAGAGGTCTACCTGGCCGCCCTGCCAGTCACAACGGAACGATTCGCCTTCACGGCCCAGTTCTTCGCCCGGGAACAAGCCTTGCGCGAGTGGGGTGGCTCAGACCTCCCTCCGGGCCTGAGGAACAATTGGCGGCCGGATTCGGACCTGGGTGTGAGCCGACGGTTTTCCACGGGCGCACTGCTGGTGGCCAAACTGGCCAACCAGACGCTGGTCGAGATGGGCAACAGCAGCCCCAGGATATTCAGCCCCTCGATTTTGAGCTTTGACTTTTTCCAGCCATTGTTTCAGGGCGGCGGAAAGGCTGTGACCCTGGAACCACTGACGCTGGTTGAACGCGGGTTGCTTTATGAGATCCGTTGGTATGCGCGCTTCAGGAAGCAGTTCTATACCTACCTCGCAGCGGGGGGAACACTGCCCACCTTGGGCCTGACCAGCCAACCGGCCGTGCGCATTCCCCTGGGGGCCTTGCCAGGAGCGGGCCTGGCGGGAGTTGGGGAAGTGCAGGTCCCGGTGGGGACCAACGGTCCCCTCCCGGTGGGAGCCGAAGTTTTTCCTGCGCCGAATAACGGCTATTTCGCCACCCTGCTCAATGCCGCCATCCTCGCGAACGAACGGGAAAACGTCGAATCCCTGGCAGGTTTTTTTGACCAGTATCGGGAGTTCCAGGCTGTTGGCGACATTGCCGAGTTGCAGGTTGCCCGGGTTCGTCAGAGCCTGATCAACTCCCAGACAAATGTGATTTCAGCCGAGTTGAACTTGCGGGACAGCCTGGACCGCTTCAAGGTCCAGTTAGGCGTTCCCCCTATCACACCGCTGGAACTGGACGACGGCTACCTGGACAGCCAGAGGGACCAGTTGTTCCGTTTCCAGGAACTGACATCGCAGGCTGGAAGCGCGCGTAAAAAAGCCCGTTCCCTCGGAACCCCTGACAAACTTGGCACGCTGCGCAGCGAAATGGCCAACATCCTGGGCAATTCAAAAATCATCAAGGAAACCAAAAAGGGCAAGGACACACTGCGCTTCCTGGAGGAGGCCGGAAACCTTTCTGATGAGAATCTTCAAGCCCGCTCCCAGGAAGCGGTGAGGACTCGGAGGAACCTCGAGGAAAAGAAAGAATTCCTGGCCAAAAAGGGAGAACCTTTTCCCAAGGAGGATGACCAAAAACTCCAGGAGGCTGAACTGGTTGTCTACGTGACCCGCTTCGAGCGGTCCATCCGGCGCTACAGGGAAAAAATGGCCAACAAAAAGGAGTTGGGTCCCAACGACATCAATGAATTTGAG
>CAWUOE010000044.1:0-14335 GCA_963923355.1 uncultured Gemmataceae bacterium
CCCAAACCCCGCCCAGTCCGCCTCGAGGACTTGCCGCTGCCTTCTGTGAGGTTGGATAAATGACCGCCACGGTCACGCCCGCGCGGGGTTCTTCCCGTTCAAGATCCGTCCGATCACCGTGTACCGCACCAGCCATTGGTAGCTCGCCAGCAGGATGGGCATCGCCACCGCCAGCAACACGACAAATTTGACAAGGGCCGGCCAGGCCGGTCGGGCCAGAAGCAACTGTAAGTAGATGATCAAAGGCAGGTGGGCCAGATACAGCCAATAGGCCGATTCCATCAGGTAGCGGATCCGTGAGTCCTCGCCACGCACCACCGCGCGAAAAAGTCCGGTCAAGCCAATCACCATCATCCAGGTGAAGGCAACCTGCAGCGGTGGGTTCACCCGGCTCCAACCAATGGTGGCCAGACCCATCGGAAAGACCATCAGCAGCGCGCAACCAAGGCAGTAGGCCCACTGTCGCCCAAGCCGCCAGTCCGTCCCCTCCTCGGCCCTCCGCCACCATGCCCCGAAGAGGAAAAATACCAGGTAATAGGCAAAGACATGGGGCAACGGCAATAGTCCAACGGAGGTGTCAGGCCCGAAAAAAGCCTGTGCCCCATCCTCGGGCTGGATGATCCCCATCAGGTACTGGCAAATCAGGCTCAAGCACACCGCCAGCGTGAAAGCCACCGCCACAGGCGCGGGCCTCCCCGTCCCCCGGCCCAGCTTGGCCAACACCAACCGCCAGGTCGCATAGCCGCACGCCATCCACCACAGGTACCACAAGAACCATAGGTGACCGAACAGCCCGTCCAAAAATAGGTTCCAGGGTTCTCTGGACCAGGGAACCCGCAGGGTTACCCCTCCCACCAGGACCCGGTAGCCATCTGCGGCCCAAGACTCCGCACTCTCCGGTTTCCGGGAGCTCGGGGTCGTCCCCCGGCTGTCCAGCCAAGCCACCACCTCAGCCCGCCCGGCCAGGATCCGGTCCAGGTCCTCGGGATCCTTCCCCCGGAAAATCTTCAGCAGCGCCCGGGTTTGCCGCCGGTCCTTCAGGGCAAAATCCCTCGGAAAATCACCCGATCGTGTGGCTGAAAAGGCATCCGCCCCTTGCTGGCACATCTTTTCCAAAAGGGGCAGGTTCCCCATGAAGCAGGCCGCGCACAGGGCATTATTCCCCATCCTGTCGGGCTCCATCGGGTCGGCGCCCCGTTCCAGCAGCAGCCTCGCGATCGGTTCATCCTCCCAGAGCACCGCGAACTCCAGCGGGTGTATCTGCAGGTTCAGGGTCGCTGCCCGGGCGCTGTCTCCCGACTCCAGCAAGCGCTCCACCCGTTCGCGGTCACCCGCGATGATCGCCGCGAAAATCGGGTCCCCCTCGGGATGCAGGGCCGAATCCTGCCTCGCCCGTCCCATAACCCAATCCGTCAGCGGCACGATGGTCACCAGGCCCAGCAGGAACGGGACCAGGATCCGGGCGGCCCGGTTTTTCAGCAGTTCCACCGGGCCCCTGCGGTCAGCCAGCATCGCTGAGAAATACCCGCTCACCAAAAAAAAGAGCGGCATGCGGAATCCATGGATCCCCAGCACCAGCACCAGCAGCAGGTTGCTGGGTTGACGGTCCATCACCACCCACGGCAGGCCGTTGAGCGACATCGAGGCATGCAGCCCGATTCCCAGCAGCATCGCGAACGCCCGCAAGGCATCCAGGTCGTGGCGCCTGGCCCCGCCCCGCCCCGCGGCCCTCGCGTTTCCCGCTGTTCCCTCGCTCATCGCCCCCATCCCTCACTCGGTGCGGGTGCCCAGGTTCACTCGTTTCCTTGGGTGCTGGTCGGGCTTCGGAAAAGTACCAGCCAGGCCAGCAGCAGGTACAAAATGATCTGGCCCGCCAGCCCCGCCAGCGCCAGGGGCACCGACTGGATGAAATGGGCACCAAACGTTTGCAGGTAGGTGGGCAGCATCAACACGCCGTTTTCAATCGGGCTCACCTGCGTGGCCCGCAGCCCCCAGTAGGTGGGCGATGTCAAAAAGGCGGCCACCCGCGGCACCGGCGCGGCCGCCAGACCCAGCGCGCTGCCCAGAATTAGTTGGGGCAACATCATCGCCCCCAACAAAATGATCGCCCGGTCCGCCTTCCGGGTCAGGGTGCCCAGCAGCACTCCCAAACAGGCGCAGCCGAAGGTGGCCATCCAGTGCACCACCAGCATCGGGACGAATCCGATGCGGTATTCCGCGGGCACCGGTGCCAGCCCGTTGATCGGCTGCCTGACCAGGAAAAAAATCTCCAGCAACCCGTCAAAGAGCAGGGTCTGAAGCAAGGTGGCCACCACCAGGATCCACAGCTTCGACAGCAGGTAAGACAGCGAAAAAATCCCGGCGGCCTTCTCCCTCGGGAAAATATCCCCATCCCGCACCATCAGCGTCAGCCCTAGCAGCATCCCCATAAACGACAGGCCCATCATCTGCACGGCAAGGTACTTCAGCGTGCTCATATGGTTCTTGATGAACCGGCTCGGAAAGATGTCCAGGTCCCCATCAATGGCGCCCTGTACGATCCGGTCGAGGTTCTCCCCGGCAAGTTCCTTCCGCATGGCGGGTCGGTTTTCCATCAGGAATGCCAGTTGCGCCCGCAGGGTCAAAAACTCCTCCTCGCTCAGGTTCCCCTTGGCCGCGTCATGGACCAGCGGCCAGAAAACCCGGAAGGTGCTCTTCTCGTCCTCGTTCAGCTTCCGGGTCAGCAACACCTCGCTCGAGAAGTTTGCCAGCCAGTGACCCGCGAACAGGATCAGGGCGAACAGTACCGGCATCAGCGTCACCAGAAACAGGTACCGCCTGTCACCCCAGGTCGAGGCGAATTCCCTCCGGCTCAGGATTCCAGTCTGCCGAAATGTCTCCCGGATCCGTGTCACCAGACCACGCCGGGGGATGGCCAATGTGGCCCGATAGGCCGCACCCTTGGTCAGGGTCGTATTGGTCGCCCGCGATTTCTCCTGACTGTTGTGCACCCAACGGTCTGGTCCCTCATCCTCGATACGGACAAACGCGTCCGCCAGGTTTTCAACGCCAAAATGGGCGCACGCACCTTCCGGTGGCCCCAGATACAGGCACTTTCCCTGCCCCAATATCAGCAGCTTGTCCGCTTTCGACACATTGTCCAGGTGGTGCGTCACACACAGCACAAGCCTGCCTTGGCTCGCCGTCCTGGCCAGCACCTCCATGACCCGCGACTCCGAAGCCGGGTCCAGGCTGCTGGTCGCCTCGTCCACCAGCAGGATCGCCGGGTTCACCACCAGTTCCGAGGCCAGTTCCACCCGCTTGCGCTCGCCCCCGGAAAGCAGGGCGACCTTTTGGTCTGCCAGATGACGTATCGCCATCGCATCCAGCGCACCGTCCACATGCTCACCGATCTCGCCGTCGGTGGTGTCGGTCGGCAGCCGCAGCTTCGCCGCGTACCACACCACTTGCCGCGCGGTCAGGCTTTCATGCAGCGACATCCGCTGCGGCGCGTATCCCACCAGCCCGTTCAAGATCGTCGGGTTGGAAAGGATCGGGTTGCCACCGAATTCCAGGCTGCCCGCGCTCGTCGGTTGCAGGCCCTGCAGGCAGCGGACCAGGGTGGATTTGCCCGCCCCGCTCGGCCCCAGCACGCAGACAAACTGGCCCGGCTGAAAGGTGAACGAAACCCCGTCCAGGATCGGTTGCTCCCGCCCCGGCACCTCGACGGTCAAGCCGCGCGCCTCCAGGTTCGGCGCACCGCGCCGAGTGGTCACCGTCAGCCCGGTGCCTTCCTCGAGCCAAAGCGCCACGGGCCCCAGGTGCATCAGGGTCCCCGGCTTCCAGACCGTTTCCCCGATCACCGGGTTGCCATCCAGCGCCACACCATGGGTGCTGCCCAGGTCTCGCACGATTACCTGCCCATCGGTGCCTAACCGCAGCGACGCATGCGTCCTCGACACTGCCGGATGGTCCACCCACAGGTCACTGGCCGGATTGCGCCCCAACACCAGTTCATCCTTGGCGGAAAACAATTGGTACAAATCAAACGAGAAAGGCGAATCACCACCTCCCTCCCCGGTAACCCAGGGTAAGACCAGATGGGTGGTCCTCAGGTTCTGCGGGTTGATGGGTTCGCTCACGGTTTGTTTCCCCCGTTGGCGGATGCGGACTTCAATTTGTCCCCGGACTTTTCCAGTCCGAAGCCTTCCCGCAGGGTGCGTATCAGCGAGTTGCCGGTCCAGATGGTCTGCATGCTGCGTTTCAGTTGCCAGGGAGTTCCCTTCGGCACGATCAGCGAGACCGCAGGGAACACCATCTCATCCTCGGTCCCCTCACCCAGGTAAACCGCCCGCGGGGGCTTGTTGGGATTCCGGGTGTTCCCGGCAGTGTTGTCCATCAGGGAGGAGACGCGGATGAAGGAGCCCTTCGCCACCCGCACCGGCTTCTCAAGGGTGTACACACGCTGCCAATTGAAATCGAAGGCCGGCACATCCAGCAGGTTGCGTTTGGTCCCGTCCGGCAGGATCAAGGTGAAAGTCTGCGACAGGGTCAGGTAATGCCCGTGGGGCTGTATCGCCACCACCTCGCAGTCCTCCTCCACAGGCCAGTCCACACGGGTCCGCTTCCTCTGGTTGGGCGGCATCACCAAAAAGTTCTCGTCATTGATGGTCGCCATTTCAAAGGACTTGTCGGGGTGCTCATCTTTGCCCGCGAAATACAGCGCGATGGAGGAATCATCCACTTCCACCTTGCCCGTGCGGTGGTAATGGAACTGCACCACCAGGTCGGAATGTTTGGGAATGTTGATCATGTAACCCGGTGGAGCCTGGGTGATGCCGGAACCCGGTGCGTAGGCCCCAATCAGGTCGGAGGGAGATTGCGTGGCCCCCTTTTTGGGAATCAGATACTTCCCAAGCATCTCCGATTGGCCGAACCCGGGCCCCTTGTCCCCCGGCAACAACTCTGAACGGGCGAGGACTGGATCGGCACAGGCTTTGGCCAACAACCCCGAATCGCCGTTCCAGATCAGCGTGTGGTGCACCACCTTGCGGTTCCCGGGGATCATCCGCACAGCCCGCACCTTCAGATCCCGGTCCAGATTCAACTGGAAGACGTGGTAACGGTACAGGTCATCCCCCACCGCGCTGACAGTCATGGGCCCCGGCTGCCGCAATATCAGGTCCGGCTTGCCCAAGGCGGCCGCGCTGGCATCCACGGGCGGAACTGCCAAAGGCTGGGCCGGGGGGCTTCCCTTCGGCATCCCCTCGCGTACCCACTGCCGCAGGGTTTCCAGGTCCCGCGCGCTCGGCGTCGGCGGCGCGTCAGAAAGGGGAAAATCCGACTCCACCTGCCCCGGTGGCATGCGCCTCAGTTGTATCAGTTCGAGCGCCGTCTCCAGCCACAGCGTGGCGTCCTCGTAGTCGGTAAGGGGGAACGGCGCCACGCCATCCTTCTGGTGGCACACCACGCAGGCCCGGTACAGGATCGGCTGTATGTCCCGGTGATACTCCACCGTTCCTCGCGCTTCGGGTGTGGGCTTCTTGAATTCAATGGGGCAACCAACCGCTTCCGTCCTCGCCACACGCACCGGCTTGCCCGCAACCGCATCCGCCACCGCTTCACCCAAATCCCGCCGCCGCAGCGTGGTCCTCTTACCCAACTCTTCCACGCGGTCGTTGATGCGTCCCTGGTACAGGACCCTGCCCCCCCGGTCCAGCAGCACCGCGGTGGGCACCTTGGTCACACCCAGTTTGCCAGCGCACAGGTTGTCCCGGTCCAACAGCAGCGGAAATCCCGCCTTGAACTCCTCACGCAGTCGCTGGATGTCCTTGGCATCGTCCCGGCCCACCAGCAATCCAAGCAGGCTCACCTGCTCGGCCGACCCGGCCCGGGCCAGGTCAGCAGCCGCCTCGGTCACCGCCTTCTGCGACAGTGGGCAATCAGCACCCAGGAAAAGCAGCACCGTCAGCGCCTTGCCACCCGCCAGGTCCCCCAAACGGACAGCTTTGCCGTCTGATTCTTGGACCGAAAGGGCCCAAATGGCTGCCGGCTCCCGGTCTCGGCCACCCTCCTGGCCAAACAACGCTCCGGCCTGCATTAGAAGCAGCAAGGCAATCCAATTTTTCTTCAACATCGTTTCACCCTGTCAGGCTGGCTTCCCGCAATCAGTCGGGATAGTACATCCACCACGCACCAACCACCTTTTTGAGGGAACCAGTCGATCGGCCCCACCGGGCAACAAATTGATTTTTCCAAAGAACCAACAAACACACAAAGAGGTCGTTTGAAATCTTTGGGGAATCCTTGCATCAGAAACGGCTAGTACTTCACCCCAAGGAGCTTCTTCACCTTCTGAACTTCCAGAATTTTTTGGAAATAAGGCCTGTAATCCGACCCGGGCTCCGGCCTGGTGTCCCGCGTCAGGCCAATGACCGCAAATCCCATTTCGTCAGTGGTATTTTCTCCCAGGAAAATCGTTCTCGGGGGTGAGAATGGATTGTTCGGATTACCCGGTGAATTGTCATAAACCGCCTCCACCTCGACCCGGTCACCGGCTTTCATCGGAAACGGCTGCTTGAATCGATAGGGCGCCTGCCAATTGAAATCCCAATTTTTGAGTTCCAGAAGCAGCGTCCGCTTTTCTGAATCCTTGGGCCGATGCCAAACCGAAAACTCCTTTCCGAGATAATGCATGTGCGGGGCAAGGAACCACAAATCACCGTCCGCTGGCACCTCACGCGTCCCCTTGGCCCGGAATCGCGGATTACCCTTCGGGATGGTGATGAATTTTGCGTCAGCCAGCAGGCTCTGGATGTATTTTTTCGGTTTGCTTTTGTCAAACCAGATGCCGATGCGTGAATTGCTGTCCGTCTCGGGTTTTCCGGAACGATGGTAATGAATTTGGAGGAAGATGGCGGCGCCCGGGGGGATGACATTTCTGGAGTCCGCAGGATTTTCCAAGGCTCCCACCCCGGGCACCCAACCTAATATCCCCCCTCCCGGGTTGTCCTTGTTCCGGGTCAATTGGACAAGTTCAGGAACAAAGCCAAGCCCCATCCCTGATTCATATCCGGGCCCGTAGTCCTCGTCCCCGTTGCCGACGGGTAGGCTTTTGCCAAGTCGTTTTTGGGCGTCCAGCATCATTCCCGTCCCGTCATAAAAAGAGAGCATGTGGTGCACAATCTTTTTGTTGCCCGGAATGAATTGCTTCTTGGAGATGTAAAGCTCCTCCGTGTTGTTCAATGGGAATACCACGGTGCGGTAATGGTCCTCTCCGTTGGCAGCCAGGTGAAAAGTGTCCGGCATCTTCAGGACCAGGTCGGGTGGCCGGAGATCATCCCACTCCTCCCGTGATTTGAAGAAAACGGGTTGGGGTGCCGAGGCGCGGTCGCCCTCGGGGCATCCCCCTTCCACCCAACGGCCAACCAGGTCGATTTCCTTTTGTGACAGACTGATGTCTCCCTCCAAGGGGAGCCCTCCTGTGATTGGCCAGGGGGGCATCAGTCGCTTGGCGGTGAATTCCCGGATGTCCTCGGCCCAGGAGAGTACATCTTCATAGTCAAGCAGCGAAAAAGGTGCCACATCGTTGGGACGGTGACACCGCTGGCAATGCTGCTGCAAGATCGGTTCAATGTCGCGGTGGAAGGTTACCGCCCCTTCCTTTTTTGCCGCCGGTTTTTCCCAAACCAGCGGACAACCCACCGCCATGCTGTATTTCGCAACCACATCCTTGCCACCAAGGATCAGTTCGATGGCCTCCGCCGCAAAAGCAGACTTCGCGGCCACCAGGCGGGTCGTCCTGTCCGCATACTGATCGTTGATCGCCCCGAAATAGCGCAGCACCAGGCTCTTGTCGAGGAGGAACACCTGCGGCGTGGTGTCCGCCAGAAAATGACGGGCCACCTGCTTTTTCGGGTCATGCATCACCGGAAAGTCGATTTTGAATTCCCGAATGTGCCGCGACAGTTCCTCTGGGCTTTCCGCATCGCAGACCACCCCGATGACAGACACCCCCACCGGTCGGTATCTGTTCGCCAGGTCTTTCAAAAGCGGTATCTGCCGATTGGAAATCGGACATTCAAAACTCAGAAAGGCCACCAAGGTGGCATTTTTTCCACGAAGGGTTTCCAGCGACAAGCGTTTGCCACTGGAGTCGGCCATCTCGATCGGCCGCATCGGCTTGTCCAACCGCAGGACGGCGGTCAAATTGTCCTGCGCCACCCGCTCGGCAGCGTCACCTTGGGCGTTGGCAACCTGCCCGGACAACAGACAAACAATTCCAACTAAAAAGGAAAACCGTTTACATTTTCTTATATTTGCCATCTTTGTTTCCAAAAAAGCGGACCGATGTGTGGCGTTATCAACGCATGTGGCCGACGAAAGGAACTGCCCTCAAAAACATCCCACCCAAGCCCTTGTCACCCGCCAAGTCGCCCAGTCGGGCACCCTTGCCATCCGAATCGGCGATGCGTTGCCGCCAAATCGCTGCCGTTTCCCCGCTCCAACCACCCTCCTGGCCAAACAATGACACCCCCGCGCCAAAAGCGGCAAGGCGATCAAAGATAGGTTCCGCATGGAAAGGGCCCGTTCAATGGTCCGCCGCCGAGGGATTCGGCCGGCATAGACTTTATATTTTATCGCACCGGCGTGCCTTCGGGGTCAATTTGCCCCGAAATGGGAAATACGGCATGGCCGGGGCAAGGGTAATCGCCCTCCAATGCAAAAAAGCTTTCAATTATCTGACTCCAGCCACAAGGGAAAGCACCATCTGGGCTGCCTTGTCAACATCATTGCAGCGGCTGGGGATGGGCGCGCCACTGTGCGTCAAACCATTCGGATTTCCCTCAAAACGGTTGGTATCCCGCAGGGCGGCCCCAAGGCCGATTTTCTCCATGTAGAACGCGTTGATACTCTGCTCATGCTGCCCTCTTTGCGGAATGCAGAGGGTTCTCTTTCCCAAAAAACGCGCCTCCCCCAGCAATTGATTGCCGGCCGGGCACACCAGCCACGAGCACCCGGCCAACGCCTCGGCAAAACCGGCGCCATGGGGGTGGAATTCAAAACCTGGCCAATGATCTGCCTGCATCTGGCCGCCAAAAACTACCGTTGGCATCCCCAGATCCTTGGCCGCCACGAGCAGTCGCTCCCCGACCGCTTCCTTGTAATACACCAGCGTGAATCCTCCGTCGGTTGGCTCCAGCCGGCTGATCGCTTCCCGGATCAGGGGCCCCAGGATGGCCAGAATCTTTTGCTTCGGATGGCAAAACTCAGGATGAAAGCAAGACACCACGCGGGGCACCGTCCGGGGCACCATCCATTCGATCAACGGGCTGATCATGGCCTGGTAAAACCGCAGCCCGGCCGGCAGGCCCCTCAACGTGCAACGGCTGATCTTGCCCTGGTTGTCGATCGCCAGGACCGGAACCTTTTTCCGGAGGGCGATCCTCGGCACCAACGGCTCGAAATCGGTCACTGCCAGATCGGGCCGGATGGTGTCCCAGATTGTGGCAGCCTGGCGGAGATGCCGTTTCCCGTTGGCCACAAATTCCATGCAACGCACAAGCGAGGCAACCCAGTTGATCGACTGCCCTTGTTTGACGAACCGGATGCCGTCCACCCGGTGCAGGCGGGGGCACCCCAGGCCGTCGAAGAAATCGAAAGCGTCACCGCTGGTCACGATATGCACGGTGGCATCCCGCTCCAGCCGCTCAATTAGCGCGCAAGCCCTCGCTGCATGGCCAAGCCCCTCCCCGCAAATCCCGTAAATCAACACCGGCTTGGTCATGCCAGTTGGTCTCCCACGGGCAAATCCCATAAATTCAACATTTAGCTCATCTTTAATCCTGAATTGTGTAACGCAGCCTCAATGAAAGACTTTTTCATTTCCTTCGGCCTCGAACAATCCTTGGGATGCGAGTGGCCAGGCTCGCACATTCAGATCGGGGATTGATCCTATTTCAGCCCCTTATGCAGGGAGTTTTCAAACATTTTATTTTCGACCAATTTAATGATTTTTTGCCCATAAGATTTTCTATCATGGCCCTATCTATCACTTTTGTCACTTCCCCAGATATTAAAAATGGAATCAGTGGCAACTCATAGAACCTTCATGAATATGGGCCGTATATAAAAATATATTTAACCGAAGTGGGATGGAAACATGATCACCTACACCCAAGACTCCGCCCCACTTCGTCTCCACTCCTTACTTGGAAAGGACGCCCTCATCCCAATCTCGGTAAGGGGCGATGAAGGGATCAACCGCCTTTTCGCTTACACCATCGAGGCCGTTGCGCCGGATGGTAAATCCGTGGCTATCGACAAGCTGCTGGGCACCGATGCACTGCTTGAAATCCGCCTTCCTACCGGGCCAGCCCGCTATATCCACGGCGACATCCACGCCGTTTCGCACACGGTTTCCAGGGGTCCACTCCGTCGTTTCAATGTGGACATCCGGCCGAGCCTGGCACGGCTTGCCAGAGTCCGCAGGTCCAGGGTGTTCCACAATCTGGATCTGCTGGAAATCTTTCGACAGGTGACCAAAGGCGTTTGCTCCATCACCTTCGAACTCCACCGGCCCATTGCATCCGCAGTAAACCTTGTCACTCAATACAGGGAGACTGACCTCGAATTTTTCATGCGTCTCTGTGGTGAAACGGGTCTCGCCTGGTTTTGGCGCCATACGGAAAAGGGTCATGAATTGGTCCTGACCTCTCGCACTTCCCTCGCTTCAACCGGCGGCACCATTGCCTTTGATCCAACCGAAGGAATCACAGAATCCCGGCCAAGAATCTGGTCCTGGTCAGTTACGGGCAAACAGGTCGCCCGACACGCCGAGATTTTGGACACCCACTTCCAATGGTTCGGACTGCCCCTCCAAGCGGAGGGCAGAACGGATGGAACAATCAAGGCTGGGTCCACTGAATACAGGTTGGGAACCTTCACGGCCCCTTCCCAGGAGGATGCACTAGGCCAGGCAAGGTTGATCGATTCGGTTGGCATCAATCGGGAAAATGTCCCCCAAGGAATGGATCAGGTCCAAGACAGGCTGGAATCAGCCGCGAAATGGGCCGCCCAGGGAATGGCATCCGAAGCTGTCACCGCGATCGCCGAAGGAAACTGCCCGCACCTGCAACCCGGCCAATCCGTGAACATCGCCAGCTTGCCGGAATGGGAAGGGGATTGGATTGTCACCGGGATGGCCCACGACATCAGAATCTCGGACGGGAATCTCACATCCAACCAAACAACCCTCGAATGCCGGGTCGGCTTGCGCCTGGCCCCGATTGCCCTGGAACAGTTCCCTTGGCCTCCCTTGCCCAAGCCCAATGTCGGAGGGGTGCTCACCGCGGTCGTCACTGGGCCCGAAGGCTTGGAAACCTTTGTGGACCCGTTCGGAAGAGTCAAGGTCCAATTCCTGTGGGACAGGGAGGCGCGGGGTCTGGGTGATGACAGCTTCTGGATCCGGGTGTCCCAGAATTGGGCGGGAAAAGGCTACGGAACTTTTTTCTGGCCCAGGATTGGCAACGAGGTGGTGGTCGCGTTTGAAAATGGTGACCCCGACCGCCCGATCGTGGTGGGCAGCGTCTACAACTCCCACACCGGCACGCCCCTCGCCCTTCCCGGGATGGCCCTGGTCCAGGGACTGCGCACCCGCCTTCAGGGCTCCCAAGCCGGTGAGAAGGCCCACAGCCTCCTTTTTTCCGATGATCCCTCCGAGCCGATCGTCCATCTCAAATCCAACACCATGTTCCTCGTCCACCAAAGACGCGAGCAGCAGAACTCCTCCACCGACACACAGTTCAATATCCGTGGCTAAACAGCCACCCCCATGCGGAACCAACAATCCATGAGGTGCCGGCAATGACACAGGAAACCCCGGACAAACAACCACCCAAAACACCCCCACCGCCAGGAAGGGGCAACAAC
Organism: uncultured Gemmataceae bacterium; assembly: GCA_963923355.1. Classification (GTDB taxonomy): domain Bacteria; phylum Planctomycetota; class Planctomycetia; order Gemmatales; family Gemmataceae; genus UBA6894. Next base: position 11,911 of record CAWUOE010000044.1, read on the forward strand.
CCCTCCTCGGGTGGTCAAAACCAACCGGTCAACCCGGCCGACCCGAACGCAGCCCTTCAAGCCAAAGTTGACCAGCTCCGCAAGGAAGTGGATGCCCAGCAAAATGCCGATCAGGCTAGAAAATCGGCGGAGGAAAAAAAACAGAAGGCCGAGGATGCAAACGAGGCCAAGCGCCTGAAACGGATCGGCGACGGCACCTCCTGGGCCGGACCAGGCAAGATTTTTGATAACCTCTGGGGGAAATGGTACTTCAAGGGCCAGCCGGTCAAGGTCGCGAAATACGAGAACCAGTTTGGGGACAATATCTCCAACCTGTCCCTGGGCACGGAGCAACTAAATGTCTTCGGGTCCCAGGTCGACATGGTGGTGAATCCATTCATCTGGATCAAATTCGGCATCGCCGGCGCGAAATTCGGGGCTGGTCAGGCCTGGGGGGCCTACCAGCGCAAATGGGGTGACCCCACATCCAAGCCGTCCTTTCCACCGGCGGCTTACACGGCGATTGGTGGGGCGATGGCTTTTCTCGGCATCGGCCTGCCTTTTCTCCTCGGAGCAGGCGGGCGCACCCTGATCCAGCTTTCCGACAACACCGACATGACCTATTTCGGCACTTCGGTGGATATCAAGCGGCATGTGGACAATTACGAGATCACGCTGCAAAAAAACGCCAAGACCCACATGCTGGCTGTGGCCGCCCTGATGGTGGGTGTCGTCTTCATTGGCATTGCCAACCTGATTGTCCGCCTGGCCTGGTACAACTTCGAACCCGAGTTGGCGGACAAATCCGTCACGTTTGACCCGTCCAAGGGTGAAGGCTCCAAATCCGCTGACGTGGATTCATCCACAGAAAAAAAGCCCTTTGCCAACGACTCGGGCAAAGCGACGGATGATCGCCTATCCGAGGAATGGGAAGACCAGTGGAAATACCCGAAACTGTTCGCCAGAACCCTGGTACCCCTGTTTGAAACACGCTGGGTGGGGATTCTAATCCTGTTGGAAAACTCCTTGGTTCGCCAATTGGAATGGGCGCAAGGGCGCCTCAATGCCATGAAACAGAAATTGGAAATAGCAAGATGGGAATTGCGACAGTTGCAGGCCTCTACGTTGATTCTGGCACTTCCGTTCATGGAGGAGGCCACCGGGGAATTAGCAAACTTGGCTGGGGAAACGGCCCGTTTGGAGACTAGGGTGGCCGAGTTGGAAGCTGGTCTGGCTGAACGACAAGCAAAGGTGGATGAGCTGACCACCGATATCAAGGCTGGGGAGCCAGAATGATAAACCAAACGCCTGGCCAGAAAAGAGGTGCGTAATGAAGGTATCAGCCCATGGGGACGCCCATGAGATCATTGGGGAGACTGTCGGGCTCACGGCGCAAAATGGGCCGGTGAAAATCGAGTCGGTATCGGGTAGCGGCGGCATCCAGCTCTCCTCGATGGGACCGGTCGAGGTTCAGGCCGGTGGAGCCACTATCGTTCTGGCCGGAGGGGATGAAAAATCCACCATCCGTATCGACCCCGGCAATGGTGGCACGGTGAGCATCCTCTCCGGAACCCAAACCGGCGGTTCCCTTATCGCCCTGGATGGTTCGGGAATCGGCATCGGCACGGGAGGCTTGGCCTCGGGATCACGCATTTCATTGGGAGCCAGTGAGACCAAAATCGCCGTGGGCCCCCCGGGCATCGGGGCCAGCATCACCATGACCAGCGATTCCATCAGTTTCAAAGTGGGCACGGTGGAATTTTCCATCACCACCGACGGCATCGCCGCCAAGGTGATGACAACCAAATTTGAGATCTCACCGCAGGGAATCGCGGAGGAGGCCGGCCCGTCCAAAAGGACCTTGGCCCTCCAGGGACACGAGATCAAGGCGGGGGAGACAGGCGTGACCGTTGGCCCGGCCTCCCTGGAACTGAAGGGCCCCATGATGAAAATCAGCGCCGACGCACTGATGGATTGCAAGGCCCCAATTGTCCAGGATGCGGCGGATGCGGTGCGCCAGGCCAAAAGTGGTGTGGCCATGTTTCAATAAGGCTGTTTGTTGCTGCTTTCCCAGGAATACACGAGGTCACCCATGGCGCTATCCAATTTCTCAGATATCGATCTCACTCCCCTCATGTCAACCATGGCGGAAATGCGCAAAGGAGCCGAGTTTTTGGCATCCGGGATCAATGACGGCGAGCTTAAGGAAATCGCTGACGATCTCACCCGCGCCCTCGCCCGGCAGGAGGCCGATTTCATGTCAACCGTACCCCCAGGACTTGCGGCCAGCCAGAAAGAATATGCTTCCATGCAAAGGGAATACGAATCCCTGTCGGCGGATTTAAAGGATATTGAGGATCGTAAAAAATCTCTTGTGGCAAAAATGGCCGGCGACGCAAAGATCCCTGCCTCAAAAAAAACACCGGTCCCACCGCTCAAGCCATCC
>CAWUOE010000045.1:0-14258 GCA_963923355.1 uncultured Gemmataceae bacterium
GATCCAAGGCCTATCAAGGTTTTGCCAACTCTAGCGGTTGGTGGGTCGTGTCAGAGAAAATCAGGTGAAGAAAGATTCCGGCGGGGCATTTGGCCTCGCCGGAATCTTCTTTTTTGGGTTATGATTGCGGCTTACCGGGCGCGGCGTTTCCGCGCGCTTCCCTTTTCCCGAGGGGCTGAAGCCTCTCCGGAGGGGATTTTTCATTGCACCATTTGGCGCCGGACAAGCCCGGCGATTGAGACTCATGGCCGCTCAGAAACTCGACCGCGTCCGGAATATCGGCATCATCGCGCACGTGGATGCCGGCAAGACCACCACGACTGAACGGATCCTCTACTTCTCAGGCACCAAGCACAAGGTGGGCGATGTCGACTCCGGCGACACCACCACCGACTTCGACCCCCTGGAGCGCGCCAAAGGCATCACGATCAACTCCGCCGCGGTCTCGATCGACTGGGGTGAGAACGCGATCAACATCATCGACACCCCCGGCCACGTGGACTTCACCGCCGAGGTGGAGCGGTCGCTGCGCGTGCTCGACGGCGCGGTGGGCGTGTTCTGCGCGGTGGGCGGCGTGGAAGTGCAGTCTGAAACCGTGTGGTTCCAGGCCAACAAGTACAAGGTGCCCCGCATCGCCTACGTGAACAAGCTGGACCGGACCGGGGCCGACTTCTACGGCTGCGTGCAGCAGATGCGCGAGAAGCTGATGGCCAAGCCGGCCATCCTGTCGATCCCTGTGGGTGCCTACACGGACTTCGAGGGGATCATCGACCTGATCAACATGAAGTTCATCACCCGCGACCCCGCCGACAAGAAGAACATCGGCTACCTGGTGAACGAGATCCCCGACAGCCACAAGGCAGAGGCGGCGCAGCGCCGCGAGGAACTGCTGGAAACGGCATCGCTGGCCTGCGACGAACTGGCCGAGTGCATTCTGGAGGGCAAGGAGGTCTCCGAAAGCCTGCTGAAGAAAGCTGTTCGCGCAGGCACGCTGAAGATGCAGTTCACCCCTGTCTGCTGCGGTTCGAGCAAGAACTTCCACGGCGTGCAGCAACTGCTCGACCATGTGATCGACATCCTTCCCTCCCCGATCGACCGTCCCCCGGTGGAGGGCATCGTGCCGAAGAGCAAGGAGAAGGTCACCCGCAAGCCCGAGGCAAAGGAGCCCTTCGCGGGTCTGGCGTTCAAGACGGTCGCCGAGCCGACAGGTGACTTGGTGTACGTGCGCGTCTATTCGGGTGAGCTGCGCCCCGGCGACACGGTGAACAACACCACGAACACCCGCTCGGAGCGCATCGGCCGCCTGTACCGCATGATGGGCAACAAGCGCGAGGAGATGGAGGTGGCGGGGCCTGGTGACATCGTGGCGGTCATCGGCCTGAAGAACACCTTCACCGGCAACACCCTGTGCAGCCCCGACGCACCGGTGGCCCTGGAATCGATCACCTTCCCCAAGCCGGTGATCAGCGTGGCGGTTGTTCCGGACAAGACGAACGACGAGACCAAGCTGGGCGACGCGCTGCAGCGCCTGCTGCGGGACGACCCGACCATCAAGGCGCACACCGACCCGGAAACCAAGCAGCTGATCCTTTCGGGCATGGGCGAGCTGCACCTGGAAGTCTCGGTGGACAAGCTGCACCGGTTCCCCGGCGTGAAGGTGGCCACCGGCAAGCCGATGGTGGCCTACCGGCAGACGATCGCGCGGCCCATCACCCAGGAAACCCGCTACATCAAGCAAACGGGTGGCCGCGGTAAATTCGCCGTGGTGGTAGTGGAGTACAAGCCCCTCAACAAGGATGAGCAGGACGCTTGGGCGAAGAAGATGGAGGAGGAAGGCGAGCAGCCCGATCCCAACAACATCTACTTCCACGACAAGATCTTCGGCGGCGTGGTTCCCAAGGAATACATCAAGCCGACCGAGGAAGGCATCCGCGACGCGGCTGTGAAGGGCGCGAAGTACGGGTTCCCCTGCGTGGACATCGAAGCCTGCCTGGTGGACGGCAAGATTCACCCGGTGGACAGCTCGCAGGACGCCTTCAAGCTGGCCGGCTGGGAGAACTTCCGCGACGCGCAGCAATCGGCGGGCATCATCCTGCTGGAACCCATCATGAAGGTGGCCGTGGTGGCCCCCGAGAAGTACATGGGCTCCTTGACCGGCGACCTGTCCCGCCGCCGCGGGATCATCCAAGACACCATCACCGCCAACGGTCGCGTGACGATCATGGCCCAGGTTCCGCTGGCCGAACTGTTCGGCTACACCACCGACATCCGCGGCTCCACCAGTGGCACGGCCTCCTTCACCATGGAGCCCAGCCACTATGCCGAGGTGAAGGAAGAGCTGGCCGACCTGCCCAACCTGAAGAAGTAAGAGAGGTCAGGAACCAAATCGCCAGCCGGCGGGTCCAATCCTTGGGTCCGCCGGCTTTTTTTCACCCAAACGCCCCGGCCACGGGCTGGCGGCGGGTTTCCGGAGAATTGGCATGCGCAGATTGGTCACCCTCGCCCTTCCGGCCCTGTTGCTGGCCGGCATCACCCTGCTGGCCCGGGCAGAGGACAATCCCACCAAGGAAAAGCTGCAGGAGCTTCAGGACTTCATCGGGACCTGGGAAGCCAACGGCGGCCCGGACGGCAAGAAGGGCAGCCTGAAGGGGAACTGGAAGGAAACGGTGCAGTGGAACTGGCGCTTCAAGGGGGATGACGCCTGGCTGAACCTGGAGGTGAAGGGCGGTAAGGTGCTGGAGGGAGGCGACCTGCGTTGGGATGCCAACAAGAAGGCCTATGTGCTGACCGCCAAACTCCCCGGCGGCAAAAGCCAAACCTTCGAGGGGAGCTTCAAGAAAGAGATCCTGACGCTGGAGTCCCTCGACAAAGCCACCAATGAACGCACGCAGATCAGCATGAACACCGCCGCGGAGGGTGTGCGGCTGATCTACCGGGTGAAAAAAGCGACGGGAGGCGGCAAGCTGTTCGCGCCGCTGTACCTGGTGCAGGGCAACCGGGAGGGGGAAAACCTGGCGGCCAAGGATTCCAAACAGGTGTGCGTGGTCTCCGGCGGAGCGGGCACGATGCCAGTCAGCCACAAGGGCGAGACGTTTTATGTCTGCTGCTCGGGTTGCCGGGATGCCTTCAATGAAAACCCCGAGAAATACATCAAGGAATTCAAGGCGAAGAAAAAATAGTGGCGGAGCGGCTCTTCCAGCGGTACGCCGGCATCGACTACTCGGGTGCCGGCACCCCGGAAACCGGACTGACCGGCCTGCGGGTTTACCTGTCAGTTGCGGATGGCGAGCCGGTTGAAATACGCCCCGAGCTGGACAAGCGCAGGCATTGGTCGCGCCGAGCCCTCCATCGCTGGCTGGCCGGCTTCCTTGCCGAGAATATCCCCACCCTTGTCGGCCTGGACCACGGGCTGGCTTTCCCCGAAGAGTATTTTGAACGGCACCACTTGGCGCGGCAATGGCGCACCTTTGTGGGTGATTTCGTGACCCACTGGCCCACCTGCCACCCCGGAGTGACCGTGCAGCAGGTCCGCGACGGGGTGGTTGGAACGGGCTGCCAGCGATTGGGGGATGCGCGCTGGCGAAGGCTGTGCGAGAAACGGGCAAAGGCCAAATCTGTCTTTCATTTCGGCGTGCCAGGCAGTGTTGCCAGCAGCACCCACGCCGGGCTGAGCTGGATAGGGCACCTGCTGGATTCACCAAGATGCCGCACCCATTTCTGGCCGTTTGACGGATGGAATCCGCCGCGCGGGCAGTCGGTGTTGGCCGAGGCGTATCCGTCCCTTTGCAGCGGACTGTACCCGCGGGCAGATCGCACCCCCGACCAACAGGACGCCTACAGCCTGGCGCGCTGGTTTGAAGAAATGGATGGGCAAGGAAAACTGGCCAAGCTGTTTCATCCGGACCTTCGTCCGGATGAAAGCAGGCGCGCGGAATTGGAAGGATGGATCCTGGGCGTGGGCTGATGAAAGCCCTTTGTTCAGGAGCCGTGGTAGTCGATCTCTTCCATCAGCAGGGCGTGCTTGTTGATGAAGTCTCGGCGAGGCTCGACCTTGTCGCCCATTAGCGTGCGGAACATCTCATCGGCCTCGGCGGCGTCCTCCAGCTTGACCTGCATGAGGGTGCGCTTGGCGGGATCGAGGGTGGTTTCCCACAACTCGTCAGGGTCCATCTCGCCCAACCCCTTGAACCGCGTGATGGTCATGCCCTTTTCGCCCATGCGCCTGATTTCCTGAACAAGGTCGCGCAGGGTGACCAGCGGCTTGCGGTTATCACCTGAGATCAGCACCAACCGGGGTGCGGGCTCGCGCCCGGCCACGCTGACGGGCGGAACGAGGTCGGCAGGTTCCAGGTTGTAGGGGCCGAACTGGCCGAGAGCCTTGTTGATGTCGTGGATCTCGTGGATTTCCTGGCAGTAGAAGATGTCGGCCCCGCTGGATCCGGCATCGCCGACCACCAACTCACGGCCTAGCTTCTTCTGCATCTCCTCGCGCCAGGCAGCGGCCTGTGCCCGGCTGTGGAGCCAGTTTTCCTGGCCGGCGGCCACCGCCTTGAAGGCGGGAAGGCCATCCTTGGTCAGCTTGGCGAGGAAGGCCCCCAGATTCAGGCCCCGTTTTTCGAGCAGCTGCAGGGATTCCTCGAGTTTGGAGGCGAACTTCATCAGCCCGGCCAGCTTGTCGGCGGCGATCTCGGTGGGCATGCCTCCCTTGCGGGGGTGAACCTCGAGCACGGCGTCCTTGAGGCCGCGGTCGAGGAGTTCGGTGGCCATCTCCTCCCTGGTGGCGACGAAGCGCACATTCTTCTTCTGGGTGACCTTGTAAAGCGGTGGACGGGCCACATAGATGTGGCCCTGGGCCACCAGGTGGCTCATCTGGCGGTAGAAGAACGTGAGCAGCAGGGTGCGGATGTGCTGGCCGTCCACATCGGCGTCGGTCATGATGATGACCCGGTTGTAGCGCAGCCGCTCCTTGACCGCGGGGTAATCGACCTCGTTGCCGATGTCGATGCCGATGGCGGATATCAGCGAGCTGATTTCGTTGTTGTTGATCAGGTTCTCGAGGCGGGCCTTCTCGACATTGAGCGGCTTGCCCCTCAGGGGCAGGACGGCCTGCACCCGGCGGTCGCGCCCTGCCTCAGCCGAGCCGCCTGCCGAGTCACCCTCCACCAGGAACAGCTCGCTCTCGCCCGGGTCGCGGCTGGTGCAGTCAAACAGCTTGCCGGGCAGGCTGCCCCCTCCCAGGATGCTGCGGCGCTCCTTCAGGGCCTTGCGGGCGCGGGCGGCGGCCTCGCGAGCCTCGGCGGCCAGCATCACTTTCTTCATGATGCGCTGGGCGTCCTTGGGATGCTCCTCCAGGAACTTGGAGATCTCGTCCACCAGGGCACGCTCGACAGCGCTCTCGACATCGGCATTGAGCAGGCGGATCTTGTTCTGGGCCTCGAACTGCGGTTCGGGATGGCCAATGGAGATGACGGCGGTGACGCCCTCGCGGAAGTCCTCCCCGGTGGGTTTCACATTCTTGAACAGCTCCTCCTTCTCGCCATACCGGGAGAGGCTGCGCGTGATGGCGGTGCGGAAGCCGGTGAGGTGGGTGCCACCGACCGGGTTGTGCGCGTTATTGGCGTAGCAACGGACCCGCTCGTCATCGCTGGTGGTGAACTGGATGGCCACCTCCACCTTGATGTGGTCCATCATGCGGTTGACATAGATGGGCTGGTGGATGGCCTCCTCGGAGCGGTTGAGCCAGGTCACGTACTCGGAGACGCCGCCATCGTAGTGGTAAATCTCCTCGCGGCCGTAGCGAAGATCCTTGAGCTGGAACTCGAGGCCGCGGTTGAGGAAAGCGAGCTCGCGAAGGCGGTTTTCCAGGGTGTCGAAGTCAAATTTCAGGTCGCCGAAGATTTCCGGGTCGGGCATGAAGTGGACCTGGGTGCCGTTTCCCTTGGCCGGACCGATGTCCTGGACCTCGGTGACAGCCACGCCCTTCTCATAGCGCTGCTGGTGGGCGCGGCCCTCGCGGCGGACCGTGGCCACGGTCCAGCGGGACAGGGCTGTCACCGCCTTGGCACCCATGCCGTGCAGACCGGCGGAGGTCTTGTAGGTGCTTTTGTCAAACTTGGCACCGGCACCCACGGTGGTCATGACGACCTCGAGGGTGGGTTTGCCAGCCTGGGGATGCATGTCGACGGGGATGCCGCGTCCGTCGTCACGCACCAGGATGGAGTTGTCCACATCGATCTGCACCACCACCACCTTGCAGTGGCCCGCCAGGTGCTCGTCGACGGCGTTGTAGACCAGCTCGTAGACGAGATGGTGGAGGCCGCTGGTGGAGATATCGCCGATGTACATGCCGGGACGGCGGCGGATGTGGTCGGCGTCGCGCAACACCTGCACGCTGCCCGCACCGTAATCGCCGGAGACATGGTTGGGGTCGAGCTCGGGGTTGTTCTCGGCGTTTTCTGGTTGGTCCGTCATTTCATCATCCTTCCGTTTTGATTTCCTGGTCTTGCCTGCCCGCGCGTCAGTCCGTCACGCCCGGCGGTCTTTTTTTCGCAGCCGGCGCCTCCGCGAGATTCTTGAACCGCACTTTCCGGATCTCCGGTACCGGGTGTGCAGCCCTGAGAGCATGAACCAGAGCTTGCTGGTGGAAGCCCGACAGTTCAGCCAATGCCGCCGATCCCCTCACCCATAATTCCAAGGTGCCCTTCAGCAACCGTCCCGGACTGACAAGCGGCACCATGGCCCGGCCCGCCGTCTGTGCCACGGCGGTCTTGACCGCCTCCTCGAGCAAGGAGCGCTCCGTCCGCTTGCCCCAACCACGGGCCACGAACAACTGGGCCAGCACCTCGGCCAGGGTTTCGGGCCCCGGATGGGGTTTCTCGATGCGGATCGGATTCCGTTGCAACAGTCACTCTCCCCGCCCGCACACGGGCCGATTTCCAATCCAAATCAGGTCAACGGCATGATCAGGTACTGATACTCGTCGCCGGCACGCAGCAGGGCAGGGTGAGAACCGCTGACCAGCTCGATTTCCAGCGCGGTGTCCGGCTGGAACTGCTTCAACATGTCGAGCAGGTAGACCGGGTTGAAGAAGGTTTCGATGGGGGCGCCCGAATATTCCAAAGGCAGCTCGACGCGACTGCGCCCCGAATTCGAGTTACGGGCCGAGAGTGTCAGCAGGCCGGGTGAGAATTTGAGGCAGAGCCGGCGGGTCTCGTCATCGATCATGATGGCTGCCTGGCGGATTGCCGAGGCGAACGCCCCGGCGTGCAACGGGATACGCGCCTTCACATCCTCGCGCTTGGGAAGGACCGCCTTGTAGTCCGGGAAACGGCCCTCGACCAGAAGGGTGGTCAGGGTCACGCGCCCGGTACGGAAGGCAGCCTGGCGAGGTTCCAGCGCCACCTGAACCTCTTCCTCATCGTCGGGCAGGCAGCGCTCGAGCGTATTCATTGCCTTGGAGGGGACCACCACGCCCTGGGCTTTGCCCTTGTTCATCTTGGGGCCGGTGGTCATGGCCAACCGCCTGCCATCAGTGGCGACCAGGCGCACGGCACCCTCGGGTGTGTTTTCCCACAGGATGCCGGTCATGGTGTAGCGCGCCACCTCGGTGGCGCAGGCGAAGGCGGTGCGACGGATCATTTCCTTCAGCGGACCCGCGGTGATTTCGGCGGCATTGTCCCACGGGAGTTCGGCCGGGTCGGGGAATTGCGAAGCGTCCTCGACCGGCATCTCGTATTCGAGGCTGCCACCGCGCAGCACGACTTCCTGGCCGCTGACCTCCAGTTCCATCTCGGCAACCTTGGCCTCGCGCAGGATCTGGATGACCCGGGTTGCCGGCAAAAGGGCCACTCCGGGAGACTCGATGGTCACCCCCGCCACTTCGACGCGCAGGCCCAATTCGAGATCTGTCGCGAACAAGGTGGCTTGGCCGGGTTCGGCAGTGAACTTGAGGTTTTTCAAGACTGGCTTGATGTCGCGGGTGGGCAACACCATGGAGGCCAACTGGCAGGCCTGCAACAGCCCCTCACGCTGGCAAATCACTTTCATGCGCTGTGTGCTCCGCTTCTCAAGAAGTGCTACCGTTCCATCCGGTTGGGCAACAGTTTTCGGCCTTTGGGGAAAGAGTCTTCCTTCTTCCCTTTTTATTTAAATCTTGGTGATGATTATTCTAACAGGTTTGACCCCCTGAACCTAGGGGTGGGGAACAGTCCTAAGTGTTTGGAAAAAAACAATTTACAAACCGACAACCAGCAGGGGAAAAGCTGTTGGATGACTGAAGGTTCCGGAAGGTTGAAGCAGGTGGTTGTCGGCTGGCTTGCAACTGCTTCAGGAAAGCCTTCACCTACCTTCAGACACCGTCAACCATCAAACAGGTTTTCCCCGTTGGTTGTTGAGAGTGGCGTTGAGGTTCTGGAAGGCCAGCCATTCCTCGGGGGTGTCACAATCCTGCCAAGTGCGATCGTCTGCCGGCACATCAAAATAACGCAGTTGTTCGCCCTGAAGCATGCTATCTGCGTGGAACTGGCCGAGTTCCAAAAGTTGGCCGGCTTTGTGGTGCCAGGCAGTGGGTAAAACCCCCAGGAGGGGATTGGCCCTTCCACCCTGACGGACGATGGTTGGGCATGGGTTTGGGTTATTCAGGGCACTCTGGAGCAGGCTGGTGAGTGCTTGGGAAGTCAGTTGGGGCAGGTCACAGGGAACCACCAGAGCCCATTCGGACCAAGCCATGAGGTGACCCAAGCCAGAATGAAGACCCGCCAGCGGACCAGAATTCGAAAATGTATCGAAAGCTATCTCAATGTTGTTTTCGGTAAAGAAATAATTCGGTAACGGATGATGCCGATTTGCGGCAATTGCCAAAGGAGAGCAACCGGCCCCTTGCAAGTGATTTAAAGTGTTTTCAAGTAATGACTTATATTCGATCTTGAGGTTGGCTTTGGATTGACCCATTCGACGGCTGGCCCCACCGCACAGGACCAAACCCGCACAGGCAAGGCTAGGCCTTTCTGTCACAGGTTTGGGCCGCCCCAGAGCGGGATGGGTATGGCGCGCAACGTCTGCTCCCCTTCGGTTTTTGCCAATACGGGGGGGTTGTTGCCCAATTGCCAGATCATGGCGGTGCTGCGGTTGTTGCGCTGGACGGCCTCGGCAATGGTGCGGGATTCACCCAATTTGCCCACATAATCGACGATGCTGCCCTGGGCGGAGAATTCTGGACGTAACATCTTGCTGCCGCTTAGGTTGCAATCAGGGACCGGGACGCCCAAGGTGTACTGCTGGTCGGCGGATGCCTTGGGTGTAGGCTTATCGCCTGGCTTGGGATCTTTGGCGGGTTTTTCCGGGTCGTAGCCGGGGCGGACGGAAGCGAGTTGGCGTTTGGCGAGGGTTTTGGCATCGTTGTCCTTGGAACCGTACAGGAACATCATCTGCGCGCGGTTTTTGCCGTGCTTGCTGGAGGTGATTTCCCGCAACCAGCGATCCACCGGGGCGTTCAGCCCCCCGATGGATGGTTTGTACCCCAGCCAAATGCCAGCCATCAGATCGAGGCCTTCGACCGGATAGGTTTTCGTGATGCGGTCGTTCTGGGTGATGCGGGGACGGAAGACATTGCCGCGGATGATGGGGCCGCTGCTGGTGATTTCCACGCGTTTCAGGCTGAACTGGGTTGCCATCCACAGCGAGGCGAGGGCGCAGGCCTCGCTTTCGGCAACGACATACAAGCTGGAAGAGTTGCAATCACCCTTGTCGTTGCGATCGTCCAGGAAAACCTTGGCGGCGGCGATGTCATTCACCAGAGACCACAGGTACTTGGGCGGGAAATAGGTGGCGCTGATATTGGCTGGCCGGCGCATGGCCAATGATTGGCCCAGCAATTTGTTATGCGGATGGCCGGGCAAGCCGGAAATCGGGTCATCGACCAAGTTCCAGAAATCGGGGGAGACCGAGGTGCTGTTGCCGTAGCCGCGGAAATCGAAAAGCAAGGACGAATGGCCCTTTTTGGCCAGCTCTTCGGCCAAGGGAGCAAAATTGGCCAAAGTGGAGGTGTTGGCCTTCACTTGGGGCTGGTGCAAAAACAGGAATGTGGAGCCCTTTTTGCCCATATTGCCCGGGTAGAAAGAACCCTCTAGGGTGACCCCATCGCAGGTGGAGAATTTCACCCGGTCGGGTTTGGCATCCTGGGCACGACTGATTCCGGTGGCCAGGGAAGGCCCCAGCAATCCCAGCGAGGCGAAGGTCTGCAGGTGTCGGCGGCGGTCCATCGTACGGGGCTCCCCAGACCGGGTCCCGGCACGGGGAGCGGTCCAGAAATATTCTACCCCCAAACGACTCTGGAAAAACCAGCTATTTTCAGACGGAGCCCAAAGATCCGAGCGCGTAGTTCCGCTTGCCCTTGCGGAGCAGGATATGCCGGCCAAAAAGCAGGTCGTCCCGGGTCAGGACCCGCTGGACCTGATCCCGCGGAACGGTCTGATTGTTCACCGCCACGCCACCGCCCTCGATATCCTTGCGGGCCTGGCCCTTGCTCCCGGAAAGGCCAGCGGTGACGAGTGCCTCGAGCAGGGGGGTACCGGGGTCCAGCGGAGGCAGGGTGAATGCCGGGATTTCCCCTGCCAAATCGGCGAAAGTGGCCTCGGAAAGCCCTTCCAATCCCCCGCCAAAGAGGACTTTGGTGGCTTTTTCGGCCTCAAGCCGGGCGGGTTCGCCGTGCAGCAGGTCGGTCATGGCGCGAGCCAGAGCGGTGTGTGCCTCGCGACCCTCGGGCCGGGTGGTGTGGGCGGATTCGAGAGAGTCGATTTCCGCCCGGGGCAGAAAGGTGAACATCTTCAAAAACTTGATGACATCCCGGTCATCGACGCGGATCCAGAACTGATAGAAGCGGTAGACGCTGGTGCGGCTGGGATCGAGCCAGACCGCGCCAGCGACGGTTTTGCCGAATTTGCTGCCATCGGCATTGGTGAGGAGTGGCAGCGTGAGTCCGAAGGCATCGCCGGCGCCCTTTTTGCGGATGAGATCGATACCGGCGGTGATGTTACCCCATTGGTCGCTGCCACCGATCTGCAGGACGCAGTTGTTGTGGGCGCGCAGGTGATAGAAGTCGTAGGCCTGTAGCAACATGTAGGAGAATTCGGTGTAGCTGATGCCCGTTTCCCTATCTTCCAGGCGGGCGCGGACGCTTTCCTTGGCCAGCATCTGGTTGACGCTGAAGAGCTTGCCCACATCGCGCAGGAAGGTGAGGTAAGAAAACGGCGAGATCCAGGCGTGGTTGTCGAGGAGCAGCGCAGGGAGAGTACCTGAGAAATCGAGCAGTTTGCCCAACTGGGCGCGTATGCCAGCCACATTTTTTGCCAGGGTTTCGGCATCAAGCAGGGAGCGTTCGGCAGATTTGCCGGATGGGTCGCCGATCATGCCGGTGGCGCCACCGGCCAAGGCGATGGGCTGGTGCCCGGCCAGCTGGAAGCGTCGCAACGTGATTAGGGGGATCAGGCTGCCCACATGGAGGCTGTCGGCCGTGGGGTCGAACCCGCAGTAGAGGGTGATGGGGCCTTTGGCCAAACAATCGGCCAGCTCGGCCGGGTGGGTGGAATCGGCGATCAGGCCACGCCAGTCCAGTTCTTCCAGCAGTCCTTCAGCCACGGAACCCCATCCCTTCCCTGCCGCCCCGGGTCAGGGGGCGGCGCATTGCCTTGGCGGGCGCCAAACCTAAGAAAAGCCTAGGAAAATCAAGCTAACACCAACCCCGCAAGGACCGCCATACCTATGGACCTGGCCAGTCGCATCCGCGACATTCCCGATTTCCCCAAGCCCGGCATCCTGTTCAAGGATATTTCACCGCTATTGGGCGACCCGGCGGCTTTGAGGTATTGCTGCGAGCAGATGGCTGAACCCTTCCGGAAAAGCGGCCAATCCGTGGAGGCGGTGGCGGCCGCCGAAGCCCGGGGTTTCATCTTCGCTGCCCCGGTGGCCCTGATTTTGGACAAACCCCTGGTTTTGCTGCGCAAGCCGAACAAGCTGCCCCACACCACCCATGCCGTGAAGTATGACCTGGAATACGGTCAAGCCGAGTTGCACATGCACACCGATGCGCTGTCTGCCGGGCAGCGGGTGCTGCTGATCGATGATGTGCTGGCCACGGGTGGCACCATGGCGGCTGCAGCCGAGCTGGTGGGGCGAGCCGGTGCCACGGTGGCCGCCTATTCCTTCGTGATCGAGCTGTCGTTTTTGGAAGGCCGCCGACGCCTGCATGGACATCCGGTCCACAGTCTGCTGACCTATTAGAAGGTTTGGTATTCCCGCTTATGGCGGCCGGGACGGCTTGCCTGCGTTTTCACCACCGTTTTTGGAATGGTCATGAGTCAGTCATCCGCGAAAAACGACACCGTGCTGAAACTGGGCCTGCCCGCCGGCAGCCTGCAGGAGGCCACGGGTGAGTTGTTCCGCAAAGCCGGCTACAAGGTCACCTTCGCCCAGCGCAGCTATTACCCGAACATCGATGATCCGGAGATCCAGTGCACGCTGCTGCGCGCGCAGGAAATGCCCCGCTATGTGCAGGATGGCGTGCTGGACTGCGGCCTGACCGGCCATGACTGGGTACTGGAGAACGACGCCAAGGTGACCGAACTGACCGAACTGGTGTTCAGCAAGGTGAGCCGGCGGCCGGTGCGCTGGGTGCTGGCGGTGCCTGAGGATTCGCCCATCCACGGGCCGAAGGACCTGGAGGGCAAGCGTATCGCCACCGAGGTGGTGAGCATCACCCGCCGCTACCTGGAGCGGCACGGGGTGAAGGCGCATGTGGAGTTCAGTTGGGGCGCCACCGAGGTGAAGCCACCCCGGCTGGCGGACGCCATCGTGGAGGTGACGGAAACGGGGAGCTCGCTGCGGGCGAACAACCTGCGGATAGTGGACGAGCTGATGCAGTCGACCACGCGATTCATCGCCAACACCGAGGCGCTGAAGGACCCGTTCAAGAAGCGGAAGATGGACAACATCGTGATGATGCTGAAGGGGGCCATCGCCGCGGAGGGCAAGGTGGGCCTGATGATGAACGTGCCGAGGAAGAGCCTGGACGGCGTGCTGAAAGTGTTGCCGGCGCTGCAGACACCCACCATCAGCTCCATGTCCGACCCGGACTGGGTCGATGTGAACACGATCCTATCGGAGGAGACGGTGCGCAACATCGTGCCCCAACTGCGCGAGGCCGGGGCACGGGGCATCGTGGAATACCCGATCAACAAGATCATCGACTGAGCGGAAAGCAGGAGGGTGCGACCATGTGGAAGCGATTCAGCGCGTTGATCCTACTTTGCTGCCTGGCAGCGGCAGGCCGGGCGCAGGAGCCGTTGGCCGGCCAGTGGCGGGGCAATTGGACCAGCAGCGCCAACGGCCACACGGGCCCCCTGAATGCCCGGATCGATCAACAGGGGAACAGTGTGGTGGTCCACTTCCGCGGCCGCTTCGCGAAGGTGGTGCCCTTCCTGTACAAGAGCCGCCTGGTAGTGGTGGGTGTGGACCAGAACGGGACCCACCTGCAGGGCAGCCAGCGGTTGCCGCTTTTCGGCACCTTCACGACCAATGCCACGGTGCAGAACGGCCAGTTCCATGCCGTGTTCCAGTCGGCGAAGGACAGCGGCACCTTCACGATGACGCGTGTGAGGTGAGGGGGTTTTTATCGGGCCCGATTGGATGCCAAGGCGAGTGGGGCCGCGGCAAACGGGAAAACCGACATGGATAGCACCCCCAAAACCAGCACGAGATGATGGAATCGGGTGCCCGCTTGCGGAACAGTTCCCTGAAACCATAGATATCCGGCAACAGAAAACAGAGTCGCCAACGTCATCCCGGCAAGGATAGCCTGTCTGCACCGCACCATGTCCCTGCGAAGTGCCGATCCCCAGGCCCACAGGGTGAGTGAAAAAAGCATCATTCCACATGCCGACAAAGCGGCAACCGTGAAACCATCAGAGAGCCAAGCGGGTGCCAGGCTGCCCAACAGCATCGTCGTGACCAGCCAGCCGCAATAGAGCCCCCCCAAAATTTTCAGCAGAAACAGATTCCCAGCGAGGGAAACGCAGAGGCCGAAGGTCATGGCGGTCCAAGCCGCGAGGAAACGGGCCGGCATGTGCCACCAGACAAAAGGATCTGGCGGATGACTAGCCCCCGACAATTCGCGAACAGTCAGCACCGAAAGATAAACGACGATCCAGATCAGCACACCCCACACCAGGGAACGGAAGGCGGTAGCCAAGAGGAGACGGGACCAG
>CAWUOE010000046.1:0-13643 GCA_963923355.1 uncultured Gemmataceae bacterium
ACCCGTTGCGTGGGTCGCACCACAAACGGCAATTTTCCTTGTCTTCCTGGGTGTATGCCGGACCCAGCAGGGCGCAGTCCCATTTGCGGGCCAACGCCTGCCAGTGCAAATCGTGCGCCGCGGTCTGGCCGCCCTTGCACGCGCCGGCACCACAGCCATGCTGGTGGACGATGATTCCCCTCAGCCGTTTCACCCCCGGGGGCAACCAGATGCGGTGCTCCACCGGGAACTTCAGTTCACCCGCCCGGTCTGACCCGGTGTAGGCATGGGTGAATATTTTCCCAGTTTCAGGAGAGCCCTCAGTTTGGGCTGTCAGCGAACCGCTGGAGAGGCAGGCAACCACCAGCAAGCTGCACCATTGGATCACGCGCTGGCCCATCGGTCTCTCCATGCGTTTGGAAGGCTTTCGCGCTCAAGAAGACACCCGGCCCACCCGGAATGCAAGCCCGGGGAGCGGTCTTGCCACGGTTTGCTTCCCTCGGGTATGCGCTTGGGATGGTTCTGACCACCCCGGGTGGCTGGCAGGTTTGATATGGCGGAAGTTATTGAAGGCAATAGCTTTATGGATCAGTCGGAGGACCCCTGCGCCTACGCGCGCGAGGTGCTGCGGGCCGAGGCCAGGGCGCTGGAGACAGCCGCCGGGCAATTGGATGGTCGTTTCACGCAGGCATTGGCGCTGTTGGCTGATCCGGGGCGTTTGGCTGCCGGTGGGCGCTTGGGTGTCACCGGGGTGGGCAAAAGCGCCGACATTGGCCAGAAACTGGTCGGTACGCTGAATTCCACGGGTACCCGCAGCTATGTGCTGGATGCCACCCGCGCCGTGCATGGCGACTTGGGCATGGTTCATCCAGAGGATGCGCTACTGCTGCTGTCCCACTCGGGCGAGAGTGAGGAGCTGTTGCGGTTGCTTCCCCCCCTGCGGGAAATGGCCAAACATCTGATTGGCATCACGGGCAATCCCAAAAGTACCCTGGCCCTGAAGACGGATGTCGCCCTGGTTTATGGCCCCCTCGACGAGGTCTGCCCGCTGGGTTTGGCCCCCAGCGCCAGCACCACCACCATGCTGGCCCTGGGAGATGCGATCGCCTTCAGCCTGAGCCGGGCGAAAAACCTGACCTCGGATCAATTCGCGCGGTTCCACCCTGCCGGCAGTCTGGGCCGAAAGTTGTCCCGCGTGGAAATGGTGATGCGGCAAGGGCGCGACATGCGCGTGGCCCAGGCCGATGAGACCGTGCGCCAGGTTTATGCCCAAGCGCGGCAAATCGGTCGCCGAACCGGGGCGGTGATGTTGGTGGATGATCAGGGCACACTCCGTGGCATCTTCACAGACAGTGACTTGGCCCGGCTGATTGAACAAAGGCGCGAGGCGGATCTGGATCTGCCCATCCGCACCGTGATGACCCGCGAACCGGCAACGGTTGCCTTGGGCAGTCGGGCTCATGAGGCGATGGATCTCATGCGGCGTCGGAAGCTCAGTGAACTGCCCGTGGTGGATGGAGAAGGGCGCCCGGTGGGCATTCTGGACATCACCGATTTGCTGGGTGTCGCCGGGCTGGAGCTGGTTCAGCAGGAAATACCCGAGACCAGGGGAACAGTATCCCGTCGGGCAGCCTGAACCTGTTTGGTGAAAATGGGTGGTTTGGGGCCGACTAGGAGGAGGGCGGAAATCGGTGAGTTCCGCTTGTTTCCATTGAGCCAACCGGTATGGTGCGCCGCCTTGAAGGTCAGAGGCTGCTTTGGGACGAGAGGGATTCATGCCCAGTCTGGCGGAACGCTGCAGACCGATACGCCTGTTGGTGGTGGATGTGGATGGCAGTCTCACCGCTGGAGGCATTGTGTACGGCACCGCGAGCCATGAACAGAAGCGTTTCCATGTGCGGGATGGCTGGGCCCTGAAGGAATGGACCAAGGCTGGCCGCTCGCTGGCGGTGCTGACAGGGCGATCCAGTGATCTGGTGGAGCGACGGGGCAGGGAGCTGGGTGCCCAGTGGGTGATACAGGGGGCCGGCGACAAGGGCGCGGCCTGGGGTGGGCTGCTGAGGGATGCGGGTGTGCAATCCGGGGAAGTGGCCGTACTGGGTGACGATGAGCCGGACCTGCCACTGTTCAAAGTCTGCGGTCTGGGGGCGGCCCCCGCCGATGCGGCCAGCCAAGCCCGACGGGGAGCGCACCTTGTCCTGCGCAAGGGCGGTGGCGATGGAGCCGCCCGGGAATTGCTGGAACTGATGATGCGTTGCCAGGGAATCTGGCCGGGACACTGAGAAGAAATGCCAGCCGGTGGTGTGGTCACCGCCGGCACCAGGAGGTTGGATTCAAGCCGTGTGGACTCCGCGCCGCATTCTGTTGCTCTGCCTGGGGTGGACCCTCGTGCTCGGGTTCTACGTCGGCTACAGCTTTGTGCTTGGCAGCATTGACGGTTTGCCGCCGCTACCCGCGGGTTTGATGCCTCATTCGCGCGAACACCTGCCACCGCTGCCGGCCCGGCCGGCTTCGAGGGTTTCTTCCAAGCTGCAACTGGCTTTCGGGCCCGACTGCCCCGAGGTCAGCCGGCAGATCAAGATCGAGATCAGCTCCAAAAAGATGGTTTTTGCGGCGGACCAATTCCAGCCCGAGCCGGACGGTCGCGTCAGCTTGAAGCCCCTTTCGGTGGCCATTTTCAATTCAGACAAGGCGAATCCCCGGCTGACCGAGATTTCGACCATCCGCGGCCAGGTGGCCTACCTGAAATTTGATCGTCCTGTGACCCAGTTGTCCGACATTGGCAGCCGGAAGATCGTCGCGGCCGAACTCAGCGGCAGCATTGAGGTGACCAACAACCGCCGCACGCAGGGACGCGACGATGACCTGAGCGTCTTCATCCCCACAGGGCCGTTGCACTACGCCGACGCGCGCAAGCTTATCTGGACCACTGACACCGTCCACCTGGTGGACAACCAGAGCAAGCCCAAGCCGATCGATGTGCGGGGCAAGGGGCTGGAGATCGAACTGGCCAGCGAGGTGGCCCAACCCAACCAGCCTCCCCAGCAGAAGAAACCCAAGGGTGACGCGGTGGCCGGCGTGAAGCGGGTGAAGCTGGTCGAGTCGGTCGACATGCATCTGCATGTGCGCGAGGATTCGGGATTTCTCAACCAGAATCAGCTCAAGGCCCAGGAGGCAGCCGGCAAGGCGCCTCCCGAGCAGCAGGCCTACATCCGCATCAAGACACCGGGATCGTTCGAGTATTTCTTCCGGTCCGAAAAGGAAGGCAATCTGGCGGTTTTTTCGCTGCCCGAGGCCCAGCCTGGTGGCCCGCCGACGCCTGCCGACATTTTCGTCACCCGCCACCACGAGGGGCGCGGGGCAACCGATCAATTGATGTGCGAGCGTCTGGAATTGATTTTGCGCCGCAAGGAATCCGGCAAGGCAGCCGCGGTGCCAGCGCCTCTTCCGGCCCCAGCCACGGCTTCAGCGACTGGCCCGCCGCAGGATGGCAACGCCAACGCAGCCAATCCTTTCCCGTCGAAGGGTGGTGGGACAGAAATCGAGTCGGCCCACGCGACAGGCAAGGAAGTGATTTTGCTCTCTGACGCCGAACGGCTGGAAGCCCATGGCGACGACCTGCTGTTTGAGGCGAAACTGCACCGAACTACGCTCTCCGGCAAGGATGGCATGAGCGCCATGATGGATGGCAGCATCCTGAAGGCGCGCAGGCTGGAGATCGAACAGCATAAGCCGGGCCAGTCGGCTGGACGGGGACTGAAACGCCTTGTGGCCCAGGGCCCCGGCCAGATCCTGATGAAGGAGAAAGACCCGAAGCGTAAACCCTCGCGGGCCTCCTGGCGGGACACCCTGGTCAGCGAGCGCGACGGCCCCAGCGAGAGACTGACGCTGAATGGGCAGGCCGCTTTCACCGACGAGGAAAACGATCAGGTTCTCACCGCAGACACATTGAAGGTGTGGCTGCCGGCGCGAAACTCGGAGTCGAATGGGAACCGGATAGCCGATGCCAAACCCGCGCCGGGGGCCCTGCCCAAAACACTGGGCACAAGTGGGATCCCATCCCGTAAGACCAACAAGCCTGAACGCGTCGAGGCGCTGGGCAAGGTGTACCTGCGCGGCCGGGAGATTGTGGTGCACGATTCGCACCGCCTGCAGGTCTGGTTCAAGGATGTGGTCGCCACCGCCCCCGGGGCGCCACAAAGGGTTCTGCCGACCATGCCGGCACCCAACGCCCCCCTGGTGGTCAATGCTCCCTCTGCGCCTTCGGGTCCGGCGGGATCAAGGAATGCCCCGCCAGGGGGTACGGCAGCCCCGAATCAACCGCGGGATGTCTTCGGCCTCGGCTTGGGCAACAAGGATCCCAAGGCGCCTGCCCGCCCGCTGGACCTGACAGCTCGCTCGATCGAGGCTTGGATTTTCCGCACGGACAACAAGGACCGGCTGGACCGCCTTCGTTGCGAGGGAACAGTCCAGGTGCGTCAGGAACCGGCGCGCCCCGACGAGAAGGGATTGGATATCCGGGGCGAGACCCTGCAGCTTACGGGCTCACCTGAGGGTAATCTGCTCACGGTGACCGGGGACCTGGCCCAATTGCGCATGGACCGCAAGTTGATCGTCGGGCCCGAGGTGAACATCGACGAGGCCGCGAACAAGGTGTGGGTCACCGGCATCGGGGCGATCCAGATGGAGTCGCTCACCAACTTCCAGGGTGACAAGCTTTCCAAACCGGTGCCCATGGAGGTGCACTGGAACAAATCGATGCTGCTCAACGGGCAGTATGCCGAGTTCCACGGTGGCATCCAGGCCGAGCAGGAACAGGCTCGTCTTGCTTGCCAGGGGCTTCAGGTCTATTTCGACAAGCCGATCTCCCTGCGCAATGGCGGCAAGGGGGCCCACGTGCAGAACCTGGTCTGCGACCAGCGCGTGCGGGTGGAGGATTCGGTACGCGAGAACGGCAAGCTGGCGCGCTACCAGCGCATCGTGGCCGTGACCCTGTCGATGAACCAGGTTGAGCGGGATGAGGAACCGGTGTCGCCCGTGCCTAACGCCCCCGTCAGGAAGAACAGCGAGATACGGGCCTCGGGGCCGGGCGAGGTGCGGGTGCTGCAGCGCGGTGGCGCCGAGCCTTCCATCCTGTCAGGTGGCCCGCCGGGAGGGGCCCCCAACCCCATGGCGCCGGGCGTGACGGCCAGCGCGGCCAAGCCGAAGGGCGGCATGGCTGAAAAACAGCAAATGAAGATGACCTATGTGAGTTTCCAGAAGAGCATGTTCGGCAGCAACACCAGGCAGAGCAAGGCCAGCTTCCTCGAGAATGTCCGCGTTCTGAACTTCCCGTGCGAGGACCCGAACGTCGAGATCGACATCGACAAGGTGTTGGAAAGCATGCCGGCCGAGGCGCTTTACCTGCGCTGTGACAAGCTCGATGTCCTGAGCCACCAGGAAAACGGCGTCACCCATCAGGAAATGCGCGCCCGTGGCCGCGTGGTGGTGCAATCGCGCGGTTATTCGGGGACCGGTGAGCTGGTGACCTACGACGAGGCCAAGGGCCAGGTGATTTTCCACGGCTCTTCGGTGGAACCGGCAGTGTTGTACTACCAGCCGCAACCAGGCGCCAAGCCAAAGGATTTGAAGGCCAAAAAGATCTACTACAACCGACTCACCGGCGAGATACGCACCGACGAGGCGTCATCCCTGACCGGGGGCTGATGGTCTGAAGGAGCGCACCACCCTGGGGTGGCCCCCGCCGTCTTTCAGAATCGCCTCCACGGAAAAACCGGCTTCAGTGAGCACACCACGGGCACCCATCTCCTGTCCGGCGCCAATCTCCACCAGCAGCCTGCCCCCCGGGGCCAGCATAGTCAGCGCCTGTTCCGCCAACCGGTTGATCACCCGCAACCCGTCCGGGCCGCCATCCAGGGCCAACGCCGGTTCGTGGTCCCTGACACCCGGGTCCAGCCCTGCGATTTCAGAGGTGGGGATATAGGGCGGGTTGGAGACAATTAGGTCGGGCCGCAGACCCGCCAGCGGCGCCAGCAGGTCGCCCTGCCGGAACTCCACACGGTCACCCAAACCCAGCCTGTCGGCGTTGGCCCGGGCCGTTCCCAGCGCCTCCGGACTGATGTCCACGGCCACGATGCGGGCCTCCCGCAGGCGGTGCGCCAGGGCCAGGGCCACGCAGCCTGTGCCTGTGCCGATGTCGGCGATCAGGGGTGAGGACAGGCTTTTCGCAAACCGGATGGCCTCATCCACAAGCAGCTCGGTGTCGGGCCTGGGGATGAGGGTGGCCGCCGTGACGGAAATATCAAGTGAATAAAACTCCTTTTTACCCACAATGTGCGCTGTGGGAGCGCCCTCTTGGCGTCGGCGCACCATGTCGCGGAAACGGGCGCGCCCGGCTTCGTCCACCACCTGGTCATGCCTTACATAGAGGTCGATGCGGCGTATACCCAGGGCGCAGGCCAGCAGGATCTCCGCCTCCAGCCTGGGTGAGTCGATGGACCTTTCCCGGAATCGGCCGGTGGTCCATTCCAGCAGGCGGGCCACGGTCCAGGTTTCGGGGGTGGCGCTCATGGGGTCAGGCTTTGGCCCCGGCACCGAGGCCGGCCTGCTTCAGACGTTCCTGGCGGTCGTGGGCCTTCAGGGGGCCGAAGACATCGTCCAACTGGCCCTCCATGACCAAATCGAGGTTGTGGAGGGTGAGGCCGATGCGGTGGTCGGTGATGCGGTTCTGGGGGAAATTGTAGGTGCGGATGCGCTCGTTGCGGTCGCCCGAGCCGATGAGGTTGCGGCGCATCTCCGAACGCTCATTGTGCAGTTTTTCCCGTTGATACTCGTAAAGGCGGGTGCGCAGGATGCGCATGGCGGTCTCGTAATTCTTGTGCTGGCTGCGGCCATCCTGGCACTTCACCTCCAACCCCGTTGGCTTGTGCCAGATGCGCACGGCGCTTTCGGTCTTGTTCACGTGCTGGCCACCGGCGCCGCCGGCGCGCATGCGCTCCCACTCGATGTCCTCGTCGCGAATCTCCACCTGGACCTCGTCCGGTTCAGGTAGCACGGCGACGGTGGCGGCCGAGGTGTGGATGCGGCCCTGCGACTCTGTCTTGGGAACGCGCTGGACGCGGTGGCCGCCGCTCTCGTGGCGCATGCAGTCCCACATGCCGTCGCCGGTGAGGGCGAAAACCACTTCCTTGAACCCCCCCATTTCACCGGGGCTGAAGGAGATTTCCTCCACACCCCACCCGTGGGCCCGGGCGTGCATGGAGTACATGCGGAACAGGTCGCCCGCAAAGATGGCGGCCTCGTCTCCGCCTGTTCCCGCCCGGATTTCGATGATGCAACGGTCGAAATCCTCCTCGCCCGAAAGGAGCAGGTCCTCCAGCCGGCGGGTGAGTTCCTCGTGTCGCGGTTTCAGTGTGTCGAGCTCCTCGCGGGCCAGCTCGACCATGTCCTTGTCACCCGAGGCGGCGAGGGCCTCGGCGTCGGCCATGCCCTTTTCCACTTCCAGAAATTGGAGATAAGGGGTGACCCGTTTGCTCAGGCTGCCATGCTCGCGTGACAGCTGGCTGAATTGTTTTCGGTCCGCCACCACGGCCGGATCGGCCAGCAGGGTTTCCACTTCAGCTAAACGGGTTCGCGCGGCCTCGAATGCTTCACGCATGGTGCGGGCGGTTACCGGCAAGGGTAAATGGTTTGCAAAAGAGGATTATATCTGATGCTACGCAAAAGCAATACGCGCCCGGGAACCGGGCGCGCAGCGGAAAAAGCAAAGCCGAGGGCGATTTACTTGGTTTCGGGCGTGGAGTCGGACTTTCCGGCCCACTTGCCGTATTTCTTGGTGAATCGTTCCACCCGACCAGTTGTGTCCACAAACTTCATTTTGCCGGTGAAGAAAGGGTGGCACGAGGAGCAGATTTCAACCGCGATGTTCTTGCGGGTGCTGCGGGTGGTGAATTTGGCGCCGCAACCACAGGCCACAGAGGCTTCGACATATTCGGGGTGAATGGATTTCTTCATGGATCGTCTTCCTACTGAAGGCCTTTCGCAATGGGCGAAAAAACAGCTAATTAACCGATTTCTTCAAAAAACCACCATAGCACAATCGGCCAATCCAACAACCCGGGACCAGTTTTCCCGACAGTAAGGCGCCGATTGGCCACTAAATCCCTGTGCCGATAGTTGACAGGCGATTTTCCGACCATAAACTAAATTAAAGAAAAGTAGCATTGATTTTATAGCGTGCTACACATTCTAAATTGCAAAGACGATTTCTTGCGGGATATGCAAGCCTGCCTTAAGGCAGATTGGTCCCCTAGTTTGATGGGTACGGCAGACAGCAAGGCCTAACCATCCAGCACTTTGCCCTTAATTTGAAATCCCCGGCCGGCTTCTGGCGACGCGTCAGGATGGCTACCGGATATCCCAAGTTGAAAGGCTGCCGCAGATCTGATGCGGATCCTCAGAGACCCTCAAATTTACCTTCTAGGAAGGCAAACCACCGATCAGGGAGAGGTGGATCGTTTCCTTTCCGATCACGGTGTGGCTTGGCAGACCGATACCGATGTCGCCGGCGAGCATCTGGTGGAGGTCGCGGGCCGTGTCTGTTACATGAGCTTCGCCAAGCCGCGTCCGGGCGGCAACCAGGCCTATATCCACCACATCCTAGAGGTGGGTCATGGTTCGGTTCTGGAGCACGCCGTCTGGAACTTCCTGATCACCGGTGTGAGCCGATCCTTCACCCACGAGTTGGTCCGGCACCGCGCCGGCATGGGTTATTCCCAACTCAGCCAGAGGTATGTCGATGAGTCCGTGGCCGAATATGTCGAGCCTGACTGCATCGCCGAGGATCCCGGGGCCCACCAGATCTTCCAGGAAACGGTGCAGGCGGCCCACGACGGGTACCGGAAACTGGTGGAAATCCTGTCCGAGAAGTTCGCTGACGAACCGGACCGGACCCTGCGGCGGAAAAAGGCGCGTCAGGCGGCCCGCAGCGTGCTCCCCAACGCCACCGAAACCAAGATTTTCGTGACCGCCAACGGTCGTTCCCTGCGCCATTTCCTCGAGATGCGCGGCAGTCGCCACGCCGAGGATGAGATCCGCAAGGTGGCGGTGGCGATGCTTAGGATTCTCCAGAAGGAATCTCCCAACCTGTTTGGCGACTACACACTTACCAAGCTCGAAGACGGCACCTTTGAGATTGAAACCCAGTTCCGCAAGGTCTAAGGGTTTTTGCCACTTCGGACTCCTTTTTACCCATATTTCCCCTTTTCCTGTCCCAGGCGATCTCTCCAGCATGTACCAAGGCTATTCTGGAACCAGCATGAATCCCAATCCCGGAAAGCGCGGCGGGCCAGGACGGCCCGGACCCGGTCGAGGTGGCCCCGGAGGCAGGGCCCGGTACAAGGGCGGGGTGGGTTCACCTTCCCCGTATCCGTACCACCAGCAGCCCAAGCGCAAGGGGCCCAAGCCCCCCAATAGATCCGGCCCCAGGCACAACCACCTGGACGGCCTGCCGGGCACCATGCCCCCGGTGGACCCGGACTTTGATCCGGCTTTCAATGGAGATCTCGCCGCCGCCCAATCGAGTTGGCTGGAGGTGGATGGCGTTCTGGAATTGTCGCCCAAGGGACATGGTTTCCTGCGTTCCATGGATCGGGGCCTGAAGCCCCTCACCACCGACCCATTTGTACCCCAGCAACTGATCCAGACGCACAAGCTGCGGGAGGGTTTGCACATCCGGGGCGTGGTCCGGCCGGCCCGCGGCCAGGGGCCCCGCCTGGGCCGAATCGACCAGATTGAAAACGCGCCGGCCGCTGAATACAAACCGCGCGATTTTGAATCGCTCACCGCGGTGGACCCCACCATCGCCATCAAGCTGGAAACAGGCCAGGAGCCTCTTTCCACCCGGGTGATGGACCTCCTCACGCCGCTGGGCCGTGGCCAGCGCGCTTTGATTGTGGCACCACCCCGTACCGGCAAGACGGTCCTGTTGCAGCAACTTGCCAAGGCGGTCAGCGCCAACCACCCCGATATGCACCTGATGGTGCTGTTGGTGGACGAACGGCCCGAGGAAGTGACCGAGGTGCGCCGCACCATCCGTGGCGAGATCTACGCCAGTTCCAGCGATCTGGATGCCTCCAACCATGTGCGTCTGGCCGAGCTGGTGGTGGAGCGGGCCAAGCGTCTGGCCGAGCAGGGCAAGCCCGTCTTCCTGCTCCTGGACAGCCTGACCCGACTGGCTCGGGCCTACAACAAGAACACCGGCAACAGCGGCCGGACCATGTCCGGCGGCGTGGATGTTCGCGCGCTGGAAGTGCCCAAACGCCTGTTCGGTTCGGCCCGCGCCTTCGAGGAGGGCGGCAGCCTGACCGTGGTGGGGACCGCCCTGATCGACACCGGATCCAAGATGGATGAGGTGATCTTCCAGGAGCTGAAAGGCACCGGCAACATGGAGATGGTGCTGGACCGCAAGCTGGCTGATCGGCGCGTGTTCCCCGCCATGGATATCAGCCAATCGGGCACGCGCAAGGAAGAACGGCTGATCTCAACGGAGTTTCTGCCCCGCATCCACGCATTGCGCCGGGTGCTGGTGGACATGAAGCCCGTTGAGGCGATGGAAAAACTGGTCAGCCGAATGGCAAAGACCAAATCCAACACCGAGTTCCTGGAAATGATCAAGTTGAAGTGATCAGGTGCACCGGCCTATGCGGTAGCCTCCTGAAAATCGAATCCATACGCCGAACCCCGGGCCGAAAGGCTGGGGTTCTGTTTTTTCATTCCACCCGGTAAACGGAATGCGGGTCGAGCTCATGTCGGATTTCATCCACCGGTTCGGCCCGTCCCTTCCCCTTGTACAGGCGGTTGGGGAAGTTGTAGACGATGGCATCGTGGCCGGTGATGTTCTTGTAGGCGTGGATGACATGCGGAGGGATGATGACGAGCATGGGGTTGTCCATGCCGACGATATCCTCCTGACGGACCCCGTAGGTGGGTGAGCCTTTGCGCATGTCCCACAGGATGAGGCGGAAGGTCCCTGGCCCGATGAAGCAGAAACAGTCGGACTGATCGACATGCTCGTGCGGGCCGCGCACTACGCCGGCCTTGGTCATGGACACGTAGGACATGGTGACCCGGAATCCTGGGGGCAGCTCGTCCTCCCGAAACAGCTCGCCCAGCCAGCCGCGGTCGTCGCCGAATTTCTTAAGCGGTTTCCAGAACAGATCACTGATTTTGCCGGTGGTGAATTGCATCTCAACCTCGAAAATGGATTGAATCTAGCTGTTTAAGGCCGGCAGGGTGGCCACCAGAATGGCACCGGGTCCCTCGGGGTGCCACGCCGTACCCTTGGCGGCTGCGGGCAGGACCAGGGTATCTCCCATGTTGGCCCTGTGCCTGTGGCCCTGATGGGTGAGCTCGGCGTTGCCGGCAACCTGGATGACCACGCGCAGCGTGCCCGGGTCGGGCAGAGGCAGTGGCGTGTCGCCAGCAGCCAGGTCCAGATGAAATTCGAGGCAGCGCACCAGCGGGCGAAGCGTGGAGGATTGGCCGGACTTGGGCGGAAAATGGTTGGCGCGGGTGGGGGAAACCGGCCCCTTGGTCCAGTCGATGGAGGCCAAGGACTGCTCCAGGTGCAGTTCGCGGCTTTTTCCCTGCGCGTCCTTGCGATTCCAGTCGAAAAGGCGGAAGGTGGCGTCGCTGGATTCCTGCACCTCGGCCATCAGTACGCCACCGCCAACGGCATGCACCGTGCCGGCTGGCAGGTGGACGCAGTCGCCGGGCTTGGGTTCAAAGCTGGCCAACAGGTCGGCCACGGTGCCATCGAGCGAAGCCTGACGCAACCGTTCGGGGGTGACTCCTGGCTTCAGTCCGGCCCAGACCTTGCCACCCGGGCGAACAGCAATGACGAACCAAGCCTCGTTCTTGGAGCCCTCTCCGGGCCAGAGGACCTTTACCTTTTCGGCGTCCGGGTGAACCTGGACGGAGAGCCAGTCGTGGCAATCGAGCCATTTGATCAGCCAGGGAAAAGCAGTTTCGGCGGTTGCGCCGGGACCCAGCATGTCGGCGGGGTGTTGACGCATCAAATCGGCCAGCGTGTGGGCCTCCCCCTCAATCTGGCTGTGGTGACGGGGGTGGGTGCTGGCTTCCCAAGATTCGCCGTACGGTTGTTGGTCGGGAAGGCTTCGGCCCAGGGCATCAGCCAATAGTCGGCTTCCCCAGACCATGGCTCGCGGGGATGGCACCGGACGCAGCACGCGGTCCAGACGATGGGAGGCGGAGGACATGAATCGCGGTTCCAGTCAGTTTCTGTTCGTTTTAGGGAAGGTCAGGCGGCGGCTTGTACCACTTGGCCGCCTGGGTTGGATTCGCCTCGCTGCTGGGCGGTGCCGGCCCATTCCTGGTAGGCGTCGATCACCTGCCCTGCCGGGCCGAGCATGCGCACAGCGCCGTGCTCCAGCCACAGCACCTGATTGCAGACGCCGCGGGCGGCCTCTAGGTCGTGGCTGACCATGATCATGATCTGGGCCTTGGCCATCATCTCACGCATCCGGCGGTGGGCCTTTCCCTGGAAGGCGAGGTCCCCGGCAGAGAGCACCTCATCCACCAGCAGGATCTCGGGGTCGATGGCTGTGGCGATGCTGAAGGCCAGTCGCACACGCATGCCGGCGCTGTAGTAGCGGACGGGCATGTTGAGGAAATCCCCCAACTCGCTGAATTCGGCGATCTCCTGCAGTTTGGCCTCAACGCCTGCGGGGGTTTCACCCTGAAGATAGCACCGGAAGCGGATATTCTCCCAGCCGTTGGCTTCCTGCTCAAAACCCAGGGCGATGTCGAACAGAGAGGAGATGCGGCCCCTCACACGGCGGGTGCCCTCGCTGGGCTGGTAGATACCTGCCAGCACCTTGAGCAGGGTACTCTTGCCCGCCCCGTTGTGGCCGATGATTCCGAGTCTTTCTCCCTCGCTCACCCGCAAGTTGATACCGCTCAGGGCACGCACCTGCATCGGTTGCTTGGTGAAACCGCGGAAAATGCGGCCCACCAGGAAATCCTTCAGCGTGATGTGCTTGTCGTGCCGCACGGTGAAGGTGAGACCCAGGTTGTCCAACTCCACGCTCGCCATGCCAACCCCGAAAAATCTATAGATTCTGTCTCGGACCTGTTGCCAGACTCTTCACCCATTCGGCCAGGGGTTTAGAGGTAAAAAATCAATTTGGGCTCGCGCACCCGGAGGGACCAGGCGGCGATGGTGAATGAAATCAGCGCCACCACCAGCGCTGAGCCGAACACGAGGGGGGGCGGTACGGCGTGATCCAGCAGAGGCGCCCGCACCAGTTCCAGGAAGGGAGCCAAGGGATTGACCTGAACCAGCCAAGCCAGACCGCGTTCCTGCAACAGCTTGGCAGGGTACCAAACCGGGGTCAGGTACATCAGGACCTGCATTCCCACCTCGGTGAGGTGCTTCACATCGCGGAAGTGCACCGTCATCAACCCAAAGATGCATGCCAGTGACCAACCAAACAGCAGAAACAATCCGATGGAGGGAATCAGGCTCAAAAGCGGCAAAAAACCTGGCCACCCGGTTCCCCACAGTGCCAACACCACCGCAAGGCACAGTGAGATACCGAAGTGGAAACAGTTGCCCAGAACCACTCGCAAGGGATAAATGGCCA
>CAWUOE010000047.1:0-13315 GCA_963923355.1 uncultured Gemmataceae bacterium
ACTTGGCCAAGCGCGAGCTGGGTCGTGTTCTGGACGGCCAAGGCATCCGTGTGTTGAGCACCAGTCACGGCGTCATGAGCGACCGCCAGGCGAAGTCAAAAAATTTGGGTGGCGAGGTGCTTTGCACTGTCTGGTGATTCCGGACTGGATCATCCAGATTTTTGGCGGCAATGGGTATTCGGCCGGTTTATCCGGCGCGTGGCAATGAAGTGGGGGGCTGTTCGTGTCTCGTATCGGCAAGCAACCGGTTGATTTTCCGGCCGGGGTGGATGTGAAAGTGAACGGCCAGAAGGTCGAGGTAAAGGGGCCCAAGGGCACCCTCAAACTCGATGCCCACCACTTGGTCGAGATTGTTGTGGACGCTGGTGCCCGCAAGGTTCAGGTGAATCGCAAGGGCGATGAGCGCCTGGCCCGTTCCGTGCACGGCCTCACCCGTACCCTCGTTGCCAACATGGTCGAGGGAGTTACCAAGGGTTACGAGCGTCGCTTGGTGGTTTATGGCTTGGGTTACAAGGCTGAGATCGACAAGAAAGACAAGCGAACCGTCCTGCTGAAACTTGGCTTCGCCAACACCAAGGCTGTTCGCGCGCCTGAGGGTGTCACGGTCGAGGTGGGTGACACTAACTACCGCATCGAGGGTGGTGGCGGCGAGGAAAAGCTAGCCTGCATCACCGTCCGCGGCGCGGACAAGCAGCAGGTCGGTCAATACGCCGCCGAAATCCGGGCGGCCCAGCCTGCCGAACCATACCAGGGCAAGGGTGTGCGTTACTTCGGCGAGAATGTCCGCCGCAAGGAAGGCAAAACCAAGGGCGCCTGACGCCCCCATTGACACAACGGCAAGGTTAGCGCCCGGGGAGGGGCGTCATGAACGCGCAGAAGCGAAAAGCGGTTTCTCAAGAGCGGCGACGCAATCGCGTGCGCCGGGCTGTCAGGGGCACGGCCGATCGGCCTCGCCTGACGGTTTTCCGTTCCAGCAAGCATATTTACGTGCAGCTTGTCGACGACGATCAAGGCAAAACCCTTGTCGCCGCCAGCACGGTCTCGCCCGAGCTGAAGGGCAAGGTCAATTACGGCGGCAACATCAAGGCGGCCGAAGCCGTTGGCAGTCTGGTCGCACAGAAGGCCAAGTCTGCAGGGCTCAGCAAAATTTGCTTCGACCGCGGACATTACCGATACCACGGGCGCATCAAGGCGCTCGCCGACGCCGCCCGCAAGGGTGGTCTCGATTTCTGACACGACGGACGGAACACTGGTGAGGTGAGAGCATGGCAAGGGAAAGGGAACAGCGCGAGCAGGGCGAAAGCGGCCTTGAGGATCGCCTGATCAAGGTGCGTCGCAGCTCGGCCACGGTGAAGGGTGGCCGCCGCTTCACCTTCAATGCCCTGGTGGTCGTGGGTGACAAGAACGGTCGCGTTTCCGTTGGATACGGCAAGGCGAACGAGGTTCCTCCCGCAGTGGAGAAGGCCACCAAGGATGCCACTGACGGCGTGCGCCGCGTCAAGCGCGTTTCACTCACCGGCAAGCGTGGTTCCTTCACCATCCCGCACCGCATCATCGGGCGTTACGGCGCCAGCAAGGTCATCATGGTTCCCGCCGGACCGGGTACCGGCGTGAAGGCTGGTGCCAGCGTTCGCGCGGTCCTGGAAGTGGCCGGCGTGAACAACATCCTGACCAAGAGTCATGGCAGCACCAATCCGATCAACCTCGTGAAGGCCACCTTGGATGGCCTGAAGAACCTTCGGTCGCGCGAGGAAGTGCAGCGCCTCAGAGGAGTGGCTCTCTAACATGGACCTTTCGAATCTTTCCAACGGCGTTCATCGCCTGCGCAAGAAGAAGCGCGTCGGTCGCGGTATCGGATCCGGTCATGGCAAGACCGGCAGCCGGGGTATGAAGGGCCAATACTCCTCCGCCGGTGCCGAGATGCCCGGCAAGGTGTTCGAAGGTGGCCAGATGGCCCTCTTCCGCCGCATACCCAAGCGCGGTTTCAGCAACGGCACCTGGGCCAAGCAATACCATGTGGTCAATGTCGGCGACTTGCAGAACCTCCCTGAGGGCAGCGTCGTTGATCAGGCCAGCCTCGATCAATGCGGTCTGGCTCAGGGGCCCGCGGATGGTATCCGTGTTCTGGGCACCGGCGAGTTGACCCGCAAGTTGACTGTACGTGCTGATCATTTCAGCAAGTCTGCCCGCGAGAAGATCGAGAAAGCGGGCGGCAAGGCTGAGCTGGTGGCAAAGCCCAAGCCCCCGGTTCGCAATAAGATGAAGCCCAAGCAGGCGAAGGACTGATAACGCCCGCTGGATCGTCTAGACTTGCCGGAGCCGGCCCATGGGCGCCTTGTTGAACATCTTCAGGATTCCCGAGTTGCGGGGGAAGCTGCTATTTACGCTGGCTTTCCTCGCGATTTACCGGATCGGATTCTCTATTCCCCTGCCTTTCGTCAACCAAGCCACGTTGCATCGTGGCATGGGTGGCGGTGATGGTTTGGACAATCTTTTCAACTTCGTCTCTATGTTCTCCGGCGGCGACCTTTCCAACGCCACCGTTTTCGGCTTGGGCATCATGCCCTACATCTCCGCCGGCATCATTATGCAGTTGCTGGCCTTCGTCATTCCCTCCCTGCATCGCCTGATGAAGGAAGAAGGGCAAATCGGCCAGAAGATCATCAACAACTACACCCGTTTGTTGACGGTCTTCATTTGCATGATTCAGGCTGGTTTCTACCTGAATTTTCTCCTCTACGGCTCCCAGTCCTCTGGTGCCCTGATGGGTTTCCCGGAGGTGTACGCGGGCGGCGGCTGGTGGTATTTCCTCACCCTGATCCTCTGCATGGTTGTCGGCACCATGTTCCTGATGTGGATCGGCGAGCAAATTGATGAGTACGGTATCGGTAACGGTGTCAGCCTGATCATTATGGCCGGCATTGTCTCGCGATTGCCTGCGGCCATCCTGCAGCTCCTTTTCGAGCAAACTTCAGGTGGATGGGTCTTCAAAAGGTCCGTCCTCACCTTGGGCGGCTCAGGTCAGGACATGAGCTTCGAGCGGGTCTTGGCTTTGGTGCTGCTCTTCCTGGTGGTGGTCCTGGCGGCTGTCCTGATGAGCAAGGCTCAACGACGCATCCCGATGCAATCGGCCAAGTTTGTGCGCGGTTCCAGGGTTTTCGGTGGAGGCAACCGCAACTTCCTCCCCATCAAGATCAATCAGGCCAACGTGATGCCGGTGATCTTCGCCTCCAGCCTCATGCTGGTTCCCTACATGCTGTTCCTCGGATTGGGTAACACCTTCAAAACTGGCTGGCTGTACCAACTGGCGGATGCTTTCCAGCGCCAGGGTTGGATTTACATGGTTGCCGAGGTCATTCTGATTTATGTGTTCAGTTACATCTGGCTGGGCGTGACTTTCGACACCCGCGAAATATCTGAGCAATTCAAGCGCACCGGCTTGTTCATTCCCGGTTTCCGGCCCGGCCCGCGCACTCAGGAGTATTTGGACCGAGTGGTGTCGCGCGTCAATTATGTGGGTGCCGGTTTCCTCGCACTGATCGCAATCCTCCCCAGCCTGGTCTCGAGCTTCATGCAGGTTCGTCCGGAGGTTGCCCAGTTTTTCGGTGGCACTGGACTCCTGATTGTTGTGAGTGTCGTCCTCGACCTTGTGCAGCGCATCAACAGCCATCTGGTCATGCGCGAATACAAGGGCTTGACGGAAGATTGATCCCGCCCCCGGCGTCACCGCCTGAGACCATCAATGGAGGGCGGGCATGCGTCTCGTTTTCCTAGGACCACCCGGATGTGGCAAAGGCACACAAGCCAAGGTGCTTTGCCAGAAACTCGGTGCCGAGCATATCGGTACCGGTGATCTCCTGCGTGAGGCCATGCGCACCGGCACGCCCGCCGGTCGGGAGGCTGCCTTCCATGTGGACCAGGGGCATCTGGTCCCTGACCAGGTGGTCAACGATCTCATTGCCGAGCGCTTTGCCCGGGCCGACAGGCCCAACAGGTTCATTTTGGACGGTTACCCTCGCACACTCCCCCAGGCCAAGGCGTGTGACAAAATCCTCTCCACCCATCAACTTCCATTGGATGGAGTGGTGTTGATCGAGGTTCCCGACCGCGAGATTGTTCGCAGGGTGAGCGGACGATGGAGCTGTCCCAAGCCCGGATGCAAGGCCACCTACCACGTGATTTCCAATCCGCCCAAAAAGAAGGGTTTTTGCGACGACTGTGGCACCCCCTTGGTCCAACGGTCGGACGATGCCCCCGAGACGGTGGAAGCCCGTTTGGTGGTGTATCATCGGGATACGGAACCGCTGCTTCCTTACTACCGTGCCAAAGGACTGGTGCGTGAGGTGGATGGCACTGGGGAAATCTCCCGGGTCCGCGGTTTGCTTGAGGCCGCTATCGGCGACTGAGTGACCTTTTTGGTTAGATCAGATTTTTTCAATTGGAAGTTTCCACGGGGGACGGAACGGCGAAATGTT
This sequence comes from uncultured Gemmataceae bacterium, assembly GCA_963923355.1. Taxonomy (GTDB): domain Bacteria; phylum Planctomycetota; class Planctomycetia; order Gemmatales; family Gemmataceae; genus UBA6894. The sequence goes on from CAWUOE010000047.1 coordinate 4,476, forward strand.
GCGCTCGGGTAGGCCGGACGGGCCACAATTGAAAACCGCCGAGGAAATGGCGGGAATGAGGAAAGCCGGCCACTTGGTCGCTGCCGCCCTGCGTTTGGCCCGTTCCATGGCAGTTCCCGGGACCAAATTGGAAGATATCGACCGTTCTGTGGAAACCTTTTTCCGGGATCATGGTGCCGAGCCCTTGTTCAAGGGTTATCCCGGCAAGGTTCCCTATCCCGGAAGCACCTGCCTGTCGGTCAATGAGCAGGTGGTCCACGGGCTGCCCGGCCCCCGTCAACTCGCGGAGGGTGACCTTCTCAAAGTGGATACAGCTTGCCGCCTGGAGGGGTGGTGCGCCGATGCTGCAATCACTGTTGGCATAGGTGCTATCAGTAGTGCCAAAGAAAGACTTTGTCAGGTTGCTTGGGAAGTGTTGGAATTGGCCATTCGGGAAACTGCAGTTCAGCTGAAAAAACGCGGAAATTGGTCGGAAGTAGCTTCAAAAATGCAGCTGAGAGCCGAATCAGCCGGTTACCGGATGGTGACCCAATATGTCGGCCATGGTATCGGTCGCGCCATGCATGAACCGCCCCAGGTACCCAATTATGTGGATCGCCAAACCAAAAGGAGCGATTTTCGGCTGGAACCGGGTCTGGTTTTGGCCGTTGAACCCATGCTGAACATGGGTGAATCGGCCACCAAGGTACTCAGGGACCATTGGACGGTGGTCACGCGGGATGGCCTATCGAGCGCCCATGTGGAGCACACCCTTGGATTGACAGAGCAAGGGGTTTGGGTGCTGACTGCCGATGAAATGCAGGAGCGAGTGGTTTCTGTTTGATTCGGCCCCGGTTTTCACACCGGTAAAACTAGGTCGAACCATTGCCGGAGAACTGAGTCCACTTGCGGGAAAAACACGGTTCCGATACGATCCGGGTTTCCTGTTGCGCGAAGAGATTCTGTTTTTGGTTTCCGGCCCGATGGGTCCGGAAGGGATGAGGTGCGCGGATGAAGGTCAGGTCAAGTGTCCGTCGGATTTGCGAAAAGTGCAAGATTATCCGTCGGGAAGGCAAAATTCTGGTGATTTGCGAAAATCCCCGCCACAAGCAGCGTCAGGGCTGATTGGGTATTCTGGGGGTTAGCTAAAACATTCTGGGCTGCAAGAGATAAAGGTAGGAGCGCAAGATGCCCCGTATTTTGGGCGTTGACATTCCGAATGACAAGAAAACGCATATTTCCCTGCGTTACATCTACGGCATCGGTCCGGCCATGGCCCTCCGCCTGTGCGAGCAAGCTGGCGTGGATCCACTGCGCCCCGCCAAGGAACTGAACGAAGACGATGTGAGCCGTTTGGCCACCATCCTCGACCGTGAATACACGGTGGAAGGCCCGCTGCGTCGGCAAATCCAGCAAAATATCGCCCGCCTGAAGGACATCGGCAGTTACCGCGGTTCGCGGCATCGCCGCAACCTGCCTTGCCGAGGCCAACGCAGCAAGACAAACGCCCGAACCCGGAAGGGACCTCGCAAGACGGTCGCCGGCAAGAAGGGTGTGAAGGACAAGTAAAAGGTAGCCGTCGGGGTCATTGCCTTTGGCAGGGTCCCGGTTCAGACGGTCTTGGAATCAAAAGGGTGGCTTGAGGGAACCGGTCGTGGCAAAGGCGAAGAAAAGGAAGCAGCGGCGCAATGTGAGCCAAGGTGTGGCCCATATCAAGGCCACATTCAACAACACCATTGTGACCATCACCGACAAGATGGGCGATGCGCTGTGCTTCGCCTCCGCCGGTGTTGCCGGGTTCAAGGGAAGCCGCAAAAGCACCCCCTTCGCCGCCCAGCGGGCTGCAGAAATCGCGTCCGAAAAAGCTTCCAAATTCGGCGTGCGCGAGCTGGAAGTGCGTGTCCAGGGGCCAGGTTCAGGTCGCGAGTCGGCGATCACCGCCCTTCAGGCTTCCGGAATGATCATCCGCATGATCGAGGATGTGACTGCCCTGCCGCACAACGGCTGCCGTCCCCCCAAGAAGCGCCGCGTTTAATCCAGGGAATTTTTTCAACCCAGTCTTCTGAATGGTGGTTTGCCGAGCATGGGCCGTATCACGACATCCGTTTGCAAGCTCTGCCGCCGCGAGGGCGTGAAGCTGTATCTCAAGGGCACTCGGTGCGAGTCCTCCAAGTGTGCCATTGAGCGGCGCAACAAGGCTCCCGGCATGCACGGTGCCCGCCGTTCCAAGCCTTCCGAATACGGCACCCGTCTGCGTGAGAAGCAAAAGCTGAAGCGCTTCTACGGCTTGCTGGATCGCCAGTTCTCCCGCCAGTTCGCCGACGCTTCCCGAGCCACCGGTAACACCGGCGAGCAACTGCTTTCCCTGATGGAGCGACGGCTCGACAACGTTGTCTACCGTTTGGGATGGGCGCCCAGCCGCGCAACCGCCCGCCAGATTGTGGCCCATGGCCACGTCACCGTGAACGGCCGTCACTGCGACATCCCCAGCCGCGTGCTCGCCCCCGGCGATGTGGTGGAAGTCAAGAACCGTGAGCACTCCCTGAAGATCGTCCGCGGACATCTGGCCGAGTGGGAAAAGCGCCCCGTGGCTGCGTTCCTCGAGCGTCAGGGTTCCGAAAGCGATCCGCCCAAGGGCCTGCTCACCAGGGTTCCGGGCCGCACCGATGTGGACCCGAACATTGACCAGTTGCGCGAGCAGCTCATCATCGAGTTCTGCTCACGCTGATATCCGTCTTCGGCCTTTACCTGGCCGGGGGAGCCGGTGCCCGGGCATTGTCCCCGGGCTGATGGGCGATCCCGGTCGTTTTTTTGTCGGTTGATAAAGGGAGTTGGACCAATGCGAATTCGCTGGCGTGGACTGGAATTGCCCAGCCGGGTTGTGCCTGATCGGGCCACCCTCTCGGACACCTACGGCAAGTTCACCATCGAGCCGTTCGAGCGCGGCCTAGGCGTGACCGTTGGCAACAGTCTCCGTCGCATCCTGCTCTCCGGACTGGAGGGCAGCGCCATCACCCAGGTGAAGATCCGTGGCGTGGCCCACGAGATCACCAGCATTCCCGGCGTGGTCGAGGATGTGATGGACATCATCCTCAATATTAAGAGCTTGGTTGTCCGCAATACCTCCGATCAACCCAAGGTGATCCGCATCGAGCGGTCCGAAAAGGGGACGGTGTTCGCCAAGGACATCATCACCGACGCGACCGTCCAGATCATCAATCCCGAGCATGTCATCGCCACCCTGACCGACGACATCGATTTCCATGTCGAGTTGACAGTCGCCAACGGTCGCGGTTATCGCGCCGCCGAGGAGAACATCGGCAAGGATCGCGAGATCGGCGTGATTCCTGTGGACAGCAGCTTCAGCCCCGTCGCCAAGGTCCGTTACGAGACCGAGGACACCCGCGTGGGTCAGCGCACCAACTACGACAAGCTGGTGCTGGAAATCTGGACCAACGGCACAACCACCCCGCAGTTGGCGCTGGTCGAGGCTGCCAAGATCCTCCGCAAGCACCTGAATCCGTTCATCCAGTACACCGAGCCTGGCCCCGAGGTCTCCCTCGATGACCGCTTCGAGCAGTCTGGCGGCGGTGCGGTGGACTCCGCGCTCGAGCGCAAGCTCGCCATGAGTCTGGCGGAGCTGGAGCTGTCTGTTCGCGCCACCAACTGCCTGGAAACCGAGGGTATCACCACGGTGCGCGACCTGGTTTCCCGGTCTGACCAGGAACTTCTCGAAGTTCGCAACTTCGGCGAGACCACGCTGAAGGAAGTGAAGGAAAAACTGCAGGAGAACGGCCTGACTCTGGGCATGAAACTGCCCGGCGTCAAGCGCTAAGGGCGGGATCGCCCCAGTACAGGAGCTTGAAGAGTCATGAGACACCTCAAAGCCGGTCGCAAGCTGAACCGGAACCCGGCCCACCGCCGGTCATTGCTGCGGAACATGGCCTGCGCGCTCATCGAGCACGGCAGCATCACCACCACTCCCGCCAAGGCCAAGGAACTGCGTCCGTTCATCGAGCGGCTGATCACCATGGCCCGCAAGGGTGATCTGGCGTCGCGTCGTTTGGTGGTTTCCCGTCTTGGGCCCACCGCCCACACCCCCCTTGTCACGGACAAGACAAATGAGGGTGTGGAGAAGGCGTGGAAAAAGGTCACCGTGCTGAAAAAGCTCGAGGAGCGGGCTAAGGGCTTCGCTGGCCGTCCCGGCGGCTACACCCGCATCTTGAAGCTGCATGGTTATAGGGTCGGTGATGGTGGCGCCAAGGCACTCATAGCCTTCGTCGATGTCCAGATTGGTCCGAAGGGGTCTCCCGAGGCTGCTGACGCGGTTAAGGAACCCAAAGCTGAAACTGCCAAGGCCTGAGCTGGCGGCTAAAACCCCCGGGTTGTCGAATCTGTCCAAGGAAAGGTCCAGGGGTGTTGTGCCCTTGGACCTTTGGCTTTTCCTGACCATGATAATTTGGGTGGTCCAAGGCGACGCCGGGGATCGATCAGTCTGGTGCCGGACCCGGTGAAAAAGTTAGCCTGCGCTTTAACTGATGGAACGCCTTGATGATTGCCATGCCCGCCCAAAGGTAGGCTTTTCGGGCCCACGGGGCAGGCCGGTTGGATGGAATCGGATCATGATGGATCCCAAGGGTGTTTCCCTTTGAGTGAGACTCACACCAACGGCATCAGCAGGGAAGACGCCGTCCGTCTTTTGGGATACTGCAACTTCTCCCAGGGCGCGCCGGATGCAAAATGGCGACAGACCCTCAACAAAGTATTTGGAGAATTGTCAGCGGAGGGGCGGCCCCGTGTGTGGGTCGCCCTGCCCCGCCTGTTGGGCGAATGGCTCGATACCCTGTCCACCGAGCCCACCTTCCGTGATTCGGAACAGGCGCGTGAGGTGCTTGATTTCACGGCCGAAACGCTTCCCGCTTATTTCTTTCATCATGAGGACCTGCTGCACCATTTGAAGGATGGGGAAGGTGAATTATTCCAGCCATTTTTCCTGGCGCGGGTTATCGAAACGGTGCTGGCCCTGCGGGAGGAACGGGGCAGCAAGGCGGATCCTCAGGCATGGGAAGGCCGCAAGCCTGACTTCGTGCGCGAGGTGCTCAGGCGCCTGAATGACTTTCTGGGTTACCGGCCGCTGGCTGTTCTGGAGAACAAGTCTCTGGGCGAACCCTACGATCACGAGCGCCACCGCCCGGTGCCCGTCTGGTTGCGCGATGCCGGGCCATCCTGGGGACCCATGGGTAGGCTTGTCGGCAAGGCTGTCGATCTGCTGCGCAAAGTGTCACCCAGTGTCCTGGCGGAGGCCGGGTTGGAGCTGGATCAGGTCGAGGAAATAGCCGTCGACATGCGGGCCTACGACCACGGGCACCCGGCGAACCTGCGCCCCAATCATGTTTTCGGTGAATGGGATCCCGCGGCGATAGATTCCAAGGGCCGATACTGCCGGATGGTGGTGCGGCGGCTGGTTCTGATCGCTCTGGCCGACTGGCGCAATTTGGTCGGTCACGGTTCCACGGAGGAGCGGGGCACCTTGGAGGAACGCGAGACGGAATGTGCCGCCGTTCTCGCCGGCACCCTGCTGATGGCCGCCGGCCTGGTGGGTGGTGGCCCGGGCATGCTGGATTCGTCGCAATCGCTCAGCGTGCTGGTGCCCAAGGTTGCCCGGTTGCGTGACCAGTTTTACCACGAGGCGATGCGTGTGGTCGAGGGACCGCACCGCGACCGCCTGGCGCTCGAGGCCAAGCAGGTCCGCCAGCCCTTTGGAAAAGTCCGTCATTTTCTCAACGCTTGGCTGGCGCGCAACCGCGCCTTGCAGATGCAGCAGCGGTACCTGTCACTGGTGTACGCCCGACTGGGTTTCACCGCCGCCAGTCTGCAGGAAGCCGAGAAGATCGAGCCGCTTTCCCACCGGCTGATGTCGCGCGTGCTGGGCGGGTTGCGCCTGGGTGAGGGGGAAGTCCGCCGGGGCCATCTGGACAAGGCGCTCAACCGCATCGACCAAATCCGCCTGCTCATCCAGCGTGGAATCCGTTCCGGGGCGTTTGCCGATCCTTGGAATGTGCTGGGCTTTCAAGGGATGTTCCCCTTGGGGCCGGCTCGCGAGGATGCCACGCGCGACCACCGGGTGGATGAGTTGCTGATGGCCGTGGAGTCGCTGTTCCAGTACGGCGTGATGGTGTGGAGCGAGGCGGCCGCCACAGGTAATCGCACCGTGGCCGCGGGTGCACAGGCCGCCTTGGAGGAGTTGGCCGCGTGGTGGGACCCGCACGCCACCTACCGGGTGACAGATGCCCGGACCGTGCGGGGTTCCCAGTTTTTACGAACCGGCGAGCGGGTGGCCGAGGCCCTGGCGAATTGGCGTGATCATGGCGACGGTACCGGCGATCTCGAATTCTGGAAAAAACGGGTCGGAAAACTCAACACCCCCCAGGCTTACTGCTTGGTGCTTGACGCATTGCTCCGGCGTTCCGAATTGAATAGCGCGCAGGGCCTGCTGGTCCACTGGGTGGGCCGGTCAGAAAAGGTGCCTCTGGAGGATGGCCAGTTCAGCTTCGAACGCATGGCCACCCGTTACTTGGTACTGGCGTCAAAAAGTCGCGGAGACACCCTGTCAGGGCGCGGGCCCGAGTGGATGGTGACCCGATTTGTGGATCTGGTCCGTGCCAACGCCGGCGGGCTGATGGATCTGGAAGGCCTGGTGCCCGGGGGCGTTTCCGGCGAAGGCGATCCTGATAAGGGGGACAAACCCGGTCGAAAGATAGAGTTCCTGGAATCGGCCGCGGGTTGGGATTCAACCGGCGGAGGTTCCGCAGCCGGTTTGGCCGGTGAGGAAGAGGATGCCGAGGGGCCCTTCGACCTCGAGGAAGTGGCCGATGAGCTGGAGTTGCGCCTGGAATTCCAGGAGATCATCGGCCGGTTGACCCGGTTGGCCGCCCGTCTCATGCCCCAGACAGGTTTCCTGCCGGACAAGGTGGTCGAGCGGCTGGGCGACTGGCAGGCTGAATGTGTCAACCGCCAAGCCGTTTTGATGGAACTAGCCTTGGCTGTGCATGGGCAGGAATTGCCGGCACCGTCCTCCGCAGATGTCGACGCGCTGATGAATTTTGAACGGCGCCGCAGCTTGCGCGAACGGCTCACCCTGGGGGCCATCAATTCCACTCTGGAGCAGCAGATGGCCTCGATGGCCCTCCGCGCCATCAACCCGGACGGGAAATTCTGGCTCAACCCAAAGCCGCTGATGGCCGGCAAGCAGGAGTGGAAGGATCCCCGTTGGGCCTTTGATGGCATTCAACTGGAACGGGCCGTTTTGGAGGGCGACAGGGTTGGCGCCCGCAAGTTGCTCCCCGACTTCCTGGAGAGTTTCAAGGCGGAAAACCTGCTCTACACCCCCTTGTCTCAGGGTGGTTCGCCAGGCGCACTGTTGCGTACCCGCACCGCTCTGGCTGTGATGCGGGCCCTGGTGGGAAGTTTACCCCGTATCGGGTTGCTGGCGGAAACCCTGCGTGTGCTTGAGCAGGCCCGTGAGATGGAGACCCGGCCGCGCGAGCGGGTGCCGGCAGTGACCGAATTCGTGCATTACTACCAGGCCGGCCTGGTATCCGTGGTGGAGGCGGTTGCAAATGCCTGCCCCGCGGTGGGTGAAACCCGCACGAAGTCCAAGGGCTTTCAGGCCGATTTGCTGATGCCGGACAAGGATCACCAGTATCTGACCCTGAATCGCAATTTGGTCCCCTCCGACGAAGTGGATGAGAAATCCGCTCCGGCAGGCGACCGCAATCTGGTGGACACTCTGGAGAAGGTGCTGGCCGGCTTTTCCACGCTCTGGGTGGAGCACAGTCGCAGCGGCCAGATGAGCCCGCTGGAAAACCTGACCAGCGAGAAAGATTACGAGGACCTCCGGTCCTTCATACAGACTTACGGCAACGATCTGTTCCACACCCGCTTCATGACGCTGGCCAACCTGCGGGGCATCCTGCACCGGGGAGCCGGTCGCTATCTGGAGGACTTGGGCCGCCAACCTGAAACCTATGACCGGGTCAAACTGGTGCGGGACATCGAGGAAGGCAAGGTGGATGCTGGCCAATCGGCGCGCCGGCTGGAACTCATCCTGAAAACCCTCGTGGAAAATTACGAGGAGTTCAAGGACTACAACACCACCACCACGCTGTCAGACTACGGCCAGAACCTGCATATCCTGATCGATTTCCTGGCGCTGAAGGCCAGCTATGAGCGGCGCGCCTGGGAATTGCGGCCCCACCTGATAGCACATGAGCAATTGGCTCGGCTGGGCCGCACCGTGGCTGCCCGTCTGTGGGCCAAACGGGTCGAGCGCCATTCATCCGCCGATGCCCAATCCCAGATCACTCGCCTGACCGCGCTGGAGCAGAAACATGCAGCCCGGTTGGGAACCATCCGCGACAGGGTCGAGGAACGTTTCGTGAAATCCATGGCCCTGGACCGCATCTGTGCCCTGGTGCGTCCGGTTCAGGAGGAATCCAGGAACTGGTTGGAAAGTGAGGATTGCGAGGGGGCCTCCCTCAGCCGCGAGCGTTATTCCTGCCCAGCGCTGGCACTGTTTCAGGAGGAGGTGGATAACTTCTCCGTCAAGCCGGTCGGAGTGGGTCGGGATGTGCCGGAATGGCTCCGTCGGCTGGATTCCGAGATTCAAAAAGTTCATCTGGAAAGCCAGGGCCTGGGTGAGGACCTCGAGCGTACCCTCCATGTTCCACGCGTGGAACTGCGGCCCGAGGATTGGCGCGAGGAAGTGGACCGTTTGACTCGGCCCCTGCTGCCACCGCCCACTCCCGAGGGTTGGACGCGCAAAAAAGGTTCTGCCAAAGGCAAGGGAAAAGGGCCCAAAG